>JASFWN010000141.1:0-3340 GCA_050049295.1 Pseudomonadales bacterium | reverse complement strand
ATCCAGACAGCGAATCCAAATCACCGGACTCAGCAATATCGGGCTTCAGCTCGTTTTTGCGTTTGCGGCTCAACACCATGCCCAACACAGGCACGAAGATCAGTGCCATAAACAACGCACAGGCCAAGGTCACAATCGCCGTCATCGGTAGGTATTTCATAAACTCACCAACG
This sequence comes from Pseudomonadales bacterium, assembly GCA_050049295.1. Taxonomy (GTDB): domain Bacteria; phylum Pseudomonadota; class Gammaproteobacteria; order Pseudomonadales; family Litorivicinaceae; genus Litorivicinus. The sequence goes on along the minus strand of JASFWN010000141.1, from coordinate 3,167 downwards.
ATCCCAGGCCAGACCGTCAGGGGCATGAACACCATTAGAGTCGTCGCTGTCGAGGCAATGATCGGCCAAGTCATGCGTTTGGCTGCGGCCGAAAACGCATCCCGAGGACTGTCACCCGCGGCCAGTCGCCGCTCTGCCAACTCGACCGTCACGATGGCGCCATCCACCAGCATGCCCACCACCAGAATCAGACTGAATAGCACCACGATATTCAGCGTGAAGCCCAGGGCCTGCAGAATCACCATCGCAGCCAAGAACGATCCGGGAATCGACAGCCCAACCAGCAATGACGGCCGCCAGCCCATGGCCAAAATGATCACGATCATCACCAGCACGATGGCTGTTATCACGTTATTTTCCAAATCACTGAGCATGGTTTTGATTTGCTCGGATTTGTCTTGCTGGAACGTGACCGTGACGCCTTCAGGCCACTCGGGCAGTTCCTGCGCGCGCTCGGCTAACACGCGGACCATGCCAATGGTTTCGATGATGTTGGCGCCAGAGCGCTTTTTAACTTCCAAAGCCAAGCTGCGGGTTCCGTTGAGGCGGGCAAAGCCTTGAGGATCCACGAACGTCCGGCGAATCTCGGCCACATCACCGATCGTTAGCACGCGGTTGCCATCGACTTTAATCGGCATGTCGTACATGTCTTCGATGGATTCAACGACACCTGGGACCTTGAGTACCATGCGTCCCACACCGGAATCCAGCGCGCCCGGGGCTACCAGTAAGTTATTGGAACGGATCAGATTGCCGACTTCGAGCAAAGACAAGCCGTAGGCCTCGATCGTTGATGAATCGACAATGGCCTCGACTACCTCGTCTCGATAACCCGACAATTCAACTTCCAATACAGGAGGCAGACTCTCAATTTCGTCCTGTAATCGTTTGGCCAATTGGTTAAGTGCGCGATCCGGCACGTCACCCGATAGCAGTAGAGTCACCACTGGGAATAACGCCAAGTTAATTTCGACGACCTTGGTCGTGGCATCGGGCGGCAGATCGTTTTCGATCGCGTCGACCTCTTCTTCGACGTCCGCTAAAGCCTGCTCGTTATCGAAACCCGCGTTGAATTCCAACACAACACTGGCTCGACCCTCAGATGCCGTCGAGCGAATTTCTTTAACGCCTTCAATGGTTTGCAGAACTTTCTCAATGGGCTTGACCAGCAAGCGCTCGGCGTCCTCTGGACTGATGCCGTCTAAGGTTGAGCTGACGTAGATAATCGGAATCGGGATGTCGGGCTCGGCTTCTTTTGGAATCGTTTGATAGGCCAATGTGCCGGCTAACAGAAAGACCAAAAAGATTGAAACAACCGTACGGGCACGACTGAACGCTGCATCGATAATGCTGTTCATGGACTCGCCACCGTGACCTGCGTACCGGCCTTAACGAACCCGCCACCGACCGAGATAATTCGCAGCGACTCTGGAAGTCCAGCGACATAAAAACCCTCGGCATCTGCCCGGACCAGGTCGACAGGATAAAACCGGACTCGATTGTCGTCGTCGACCGCTTTGACCCCAACCACACCTTGATCATCGAGGAACAACCAAGCCGGAGAGACAAAGTGCGCGCTGGATTCGGAGACCTGAACGTTGGCGGCCACGCTCATGCCCGGACGCAGTGGCGTGTTGCTGACGGGCTTTACGTCCACCTCGAACATCCGAGTCGCGCCTTGAGCAACACTGGCCACTCGCGTCACACGACCCAATGCCGGTAACGCACCCTCTTGGTTGAGTTGAACGTTTTGTCCAATTTCCATTTGTGCCACGTCCTGTTGTGGCACTTCTAGAATGATTTTGACTTGATTCGGGTCAATCAGACGCAAAACGGCAGCTTGCTTGCCCACCACTGCGCCTTCTTCGACGTGTAATTCTGACACCACCCCATCAAAGGGGGCGGTGACCTGCCGGTGTTCAACCGCTAACCGTGCATTGGCCAGTTGCGTTTCAGCCGACTTCAACGCGCTCTGCGCGGCATCCACGGCGCTTTTTGGCTGCAATTTTTGGTCAAACAGGGACTGTGCTCGCTCAAACTCTAGAGTCAGGCGACGATATTCACCTCGGGCCCGTTCCAAATTCAGAGATTGATCGTCATCGCTCAACAGAATCAGCGCGTCCCCCGCGGACACCTGATCCCCTTCACGAAAATAGATTCGCTCGACCAGGCCTTCCGCCCGGGTGCGAACATCCGTCGCCAATGCGCTTTCAACAGTACCCAGCGCATCCACGCTCAACTGGATGGGATTGGCTTGGCTGTCGCGCACCTCCACCGTAAAGGCATGGGCCATTGAGGTGCTTAACAAGGTAGCGAGGGTCAATACTTTAATCATTAGTGGTCTCATGAGTCAGGGCCGCCAGGGTGGCCTGGAATAAGGTTTCGCGAAGGGATTCTGTATCATTGAGTTGTCCACTCAGCTTCAGTCGAGCTAAGCGGACCACTGGGTCAAAACAAACCGCGGCGATGAGTGGTTCAGGTAAAGGTCGGATTTCTGGGGTTTGGCTAAGCCAGTCACTGAGGGCCGAAAATTCCTGCAGCTTAAACGCCCACATCTCGGGGGATTGAGCGCTAGGTAAGGCGTTGAATTGTTCGTGGCACAACATGGTGTCGGGATTGGCGAGACAATATTCCCAAAACGCCATCCATACATTGCGGTAGTTTTCGCGATAATCGCAGTGCGGCTGAAGCGCACCACACATGACCTGAGCGACTTCGGTCACGCAACGACGATAGGCGGCGGTCAACAGCTCTTCACGGTTATCAAAGTGACCGTAGGCTGTCCCCACGGCCAATCCCGCTTCCTGGGCCAAGGCCTTCATGGAGAAGCCGTCGGCACCCACCCGAGCCGACAGCCGAATGGCCGCAGTCAGTAACTGAGATTCTCGATCTGAATGAACGTTCATTCAGCTATTGTGCGGGGCCGCAATACCGAAGTAAAGCGACCCAAGCAAACGCCTAGTTACTGTGTGACGCTGTCTGCACAAGCGGCGAAAGAAGCAGCGATTGATTCCAGCAGTTGCGTGTGCAATTCCGGGCCGGAGGCAAGTTCGGTGCCGAGGGGATCAAGGGTATGCACCGAGACATTCGACTCCTTGGCCACTAAGTCAATCCAACGAGCATCCATTTGTGGCTCGTTGAAAATGCACCCGCCACCTTGGACTTGC
>JASFWN010000014.1:0-10317 GCA_050049295.1 Pseudomonadales bacterium | reverse complement strand
TAACGCGTTCAACATGGGCAAGCAAGGCGTCGATGCGCCGATCGTGGCAGCCCGGTTGCGTCAGCGAGTGCGGGCGTGGGACTTTCGTTTGTGGCTGGGGTTGTCATTGGTTCGAGTGGTCAAATCCGCTTATCAAACCACAGCAGCCGAGCGTCATTTGGCCAATTTGCTCGAGTTAATGGGGCTGCCTAGCCTATTGGCGGCATCGGCTAAAAATCCCCCGCCTAAAATGAATAAGCAGGCAGCGCCAACTAAAATCGTCCAAACCCCGTGGACGCTTCTTGGCGTGACCCCCTCAGCCCGCGGTCCAGAATTAAAAACGGCGTATCGCCGTGCGATGGCCGCAGTCCATCCGGATAAAATTGCCGCGCAAGGCGGCAGCCAAGATGAAATCGAGATGGCCAAGCAAAAATCCCAAGCGATTCAAGAAGCCTGGGCAAAAGTGAAGCATCTCGCGCGATAGATCGGTATTATTCACCGATCAATTCGCAAGGACTGTCACATGCATGACTATTTGATCGCGCCGTCAATCTTGGCCGCGGACTTGGCCAATTTGGGCCGTGAAGTCGACACGGTTTTGGAATCGGGTGCCGACATTATTCACTTCGACGTGATGGACAACCACTACGTTCCAAATCTGACCTTTGGTCCTTCGGTTTGCGCGGCGCTTCGTAAGCACGGCGTGACCGCGCCGATCGATGTACATTTGATGGTGCGCCCGGTCGATGCCTTGATCGATAGCTTTGCCGAGGCCGGCGCCAGTTGGATTACCTTTCACCCCGAAGCGTCGGACCATGTTGATCGCTCGCTCTCGATGATCCGCGCGCATGGTTTAAAAGCGGGCTTGGTACTTAACCCGGCTACGCCTCTGGAATCACTTCGCTATGTATTAGACAAGATCGATGTGGTGTTGCTGATGAGCGTGAACCCCGGATTTGGTGGGCAAAAATTCATCCCGGGTGTGCTAGATAAGATCGCGGATACCCGTGCGTTTTTGGATGCGCATGATGGCCAGCACATTCGCATTGAAGTGGACGGCGGAATTGGGCCGGCCAACATCGCTGAAGTGGCGAGTCGGGGAGCGGACAGCTTTGTCGCGGGTTCAGCGATCTTTGGAAAAGACGACTACTCGGCCGTGATCAGTTCGATGCGTCAGGCCTTGGCTCAGGTTTGAACGCACTGCGCGGGCTGTTATCGCGCCCTCTGGAAGCGGTGTTGTTCGATTTTGACGGAACCTTGGTCGACAGCGTTCCTGACTTGGCGGTGTCTGTGGATGCCACCTTGGCACATTTCGGTGCTCAACCGGTTGGCGAGGCGCAGGTTCGAGATTGGGTCGGTCGCGGTGCCTGGCAGTTGATCCGTCAAGCCTGTGACGGTGTCATTACAGACCCGGACCGGGTAGAGCAGGCGTATGAGCATTTTTTGCAGCATTATACCGAGCAATGCGCTCACAACCCCTGTTTATACCCTGGCGTAGCTGAGGGGTTGGCTGAGATTCAATCACAGGTGCCGACGGCCTTGGTGACCAACAAGCCCATGTCCTTCACAAAAACGATGCTGGATTCTTTGGGGCTCGAATTTTCGGTTGTGCTGGGGGGCGACAGTGTTGCGGTTAAGAAACCCGACCCCTCGATGTTGTTGACGGCTTGCTCGACGATGCAAGTCGACCCAGCCGGATGTGTCATGATTGGGGATTCGAGCAATGACAGCGAGGCCGCTCGGGCAGCGGGTATGCCCGTGGCGCTATTTTCCGGTGGCTACAACCATGGCAATGCGGTAGAACTAGCGGCCCCAGATCTTATTTATCACCAGTTTAACGAGTTGTTGCAATGATGATCCCAACCGCTGAGCGCTTCGCCGAATTGGCCGCTCAAGGTTTTCGACGAGTACCGGTCGCCAGTGTCGTGCTGGCCGATCTCGAGACGCCCCTGTCGTGCTTTTTGAAACTGGCATCGGGGCCGTACACCTATTTATTGGAGTCGGTGCAGGGCGGAGCGCAATGGGGTCGCTACAGCATGATCGGATTGGCATGCCGAGAGCGCATTGAATTGCGCGATGGAATCATGCGTCGGTTCCAAAATGGTCAGTTAATCGAAGAATGCCAGCCCGAGGCGCCCTTGGATTGGGTTTCACAGTACCAAACAAGCTTGGGCGTAGCTCCGGCGGATGCCTTGCCCGAGTTTGAGTTGCCAAAATTCACCGGTGGTCTGGTGGGCCATTTTGCCTATGACACGGTGGCGCTGGTCGAGCCACGCATTGCCGCAAGCTTGCCTGCCGACCGAGGGTTAGACACGCCGGAGATCTTGCTCATGTTGAGCGAGGAAGTCGCGGTGTTTGATAATCTGTCGGGCCGTTTGTACTTGATCACTCACGTCGATCCGAGTGCTGCCGATGCTCAGGTTCAGGCAGAGTCTCGGCTGAAAGTGCTTGAGGACAAATTGCAGCGGGCCCTACCTGCAAACGCCTTCGATGCGCCGGTCTATGAGCCCATTACCGAAAACGACTTTGTCAGTCAGATGGGGGCCGAGCCTTACCGGCAGGCCGTTGAAAGGGTCAGGAAATACATTCAAGCTGGCGATTGTATGCAGGTTGTGCCAGCCCAGCGGATGAGCCTGCCATTTAAGGCGCCGCCTTTAAATCTCTACCGCGCGCTTCGCCGCTTGAACCCATCGCCTTACATGTATTTTGTGGATTGCGCAGATTTCCATATCGTCGGCAGCTCACCTGAAATTTTGGCTCGATTTGAAGACGGTCTGGTAACGGTCCGGCCGATCGCCGGAACCCGTCAGCGTGGGGCAAACGAATTGGAAGACCAGGCGCTCGAGGCCGACCTTTTGTCTGACGCCAAAGAGTTAGCCGAACACCTGATGCTGATTGATCTAGGTCGTAACGACGTGGGGCGAGTAGCGCAAGCGGGCAGTGTTCAGGTGACCGATAAGATGGTCGTCGAGCGCTACAGTCACGTCATGCATATCGTCAGTAACGTGACCGGCAAGGCACTGGCTGAGCTTACGGCGATCGACGTACTCAAGGCCTGCCTGCCTGCAGGCACCTTGTCCGGTGCCCCCAAAGTGCGGGCTATGGAAATTATCAACGAGCTGGAACCCAGTCGACGTGGCATATACGGCGGTGCGGTGGGTTATTTGGGCTGGGCGGGCAACATGGACACCGCGATTGCCATTCGTACCGCCGTGCTAAAGGATCAGCAATTGCATGTTCAGGCTGGCGCCGGCGTGGTGGCGGACTCGGATCCTGAAAGCGAGTGGCAGGAAACCCTGAAAAAGTGTCGCGCCGTGTTCCGGGCGGCCAGTATGGCGCATGCGGGGTTACAAGAGAGCGACGCATGAGTATTCGGGCACGCATTGCTGAGTCGCTGGATACCGGGCGCATTCACTATTTCATCATCGCGATTATTTTGATTAATGCCGTCGTGATTGGCCTGGAAACCTCTGATGACTTGATGGCCAGTTATGGGACTTGGTTGATTGCTTTGGATCGTCTGTTTTTGGGTGTGTTCATTCTTGAAGCGCTGGCCAAGATTTGGGCATTTGGGCCGAAGCGATATTTCCGAGACGGCTGGAACCTGTTTGATTTTGCGATTGTCTTGGCCTCCTTGATTCCAAGCACCGGGCAGTTCGCAACACTCGCGCGTTTGGCCAGGTTGCTAAGAATTCTGCGTTTGGTTTCGGCGTTTCCTGAACTTCGACTGGTCGTGCAAACCTTGGTCCGCTCGATTCCGAGCATGGGTCATGTGGTGTTGCTGATGTCGATCGTTTTTTATATCTACGGCGTGGCAGGCTTCTATCTGTTCAGGGATATTGACCCCACGCACTGGTCCAGTTTGGGCATTTCATTGTTGACCCTTTTCCGGGTGGTAACGCTCGAGGATTGGACCGACGTAATGTACGCCGCCATGCAGGGTTCGAGCTGGGCATGGATCTATTTTGTGAGTTTTGTTGTGCTGGGCACCTTTGTGGTGGTCAATTTGTTCATTGCGGTGGTGCTGAACAATTTAGACGAAGCCAAGGCTGAGCGCCTTGAGGCGCTTCGTGAAGTCCCTAGTGTGGAAAACGTTCTAAAAGAGCTAGAGCAAACCCAACAAGCCCTCGCTAGCCTAAAAAAGCAGTTGGATGCCATGAATAAACGAGATACCTCAACATGATTTTGATGCTCGATAACTACGATTCATTTACCTACAACCTGGTCCAGTACTTCTTAGAATTGGGCGCTCAGGTTGAGGTTCGTCGAAACGATGAGGTCAGCGTGTCCGAGGCGCTTGCGTTGAATCCCAAGGCGGTCGTCATCAGCCCTGGCCCCTGTACCCCGAAAGAAGCGGGTATCTCGGTTGAACTGATCCAAGCCTGTGCCGGCCGCTTACCTACTTTGGGTGTCTGTTTGGGCCACCAGTCCATGGCCGCCGCCTATGGGGCGGAAATTGTGCGAGCGCCGAAAATCATGCACGGTAAAACCTCCGAGATTGAGCATGACGGCCGTGGTGTTTTTAGTGGTTTAAAACAGCCCTTAACCGTGACCCGATATCATTCGTTGGTGATTGAGCCCAGCACATTGCCGGAAGGCTTCGAAGTCAGCAGTTGGAGTTTTGATGATCAGGGCAAACAGGAATGCATTATGGGCATTCGTAACGAAGCCCTGGGTCTTGAAGGGGTGCAATTCCACCCGGAATCCATATTGTCTGAGCAAGGGCACGAGATGCTCGACAATTTCTTAAAGCGAGCGTGACCATGCAGATTACTCAAGCACTTAAACAGCTAATGGCCGGGCAGGATCTGGCGGCCGATGACATGCAGGCGGTGATGCAGCAAATCATGACCGGCGCGTGCACGGATGCTCAGATTGGCGGATTTTTGGTGGCCTTGGCCATGAAAGGCGAAACGGTCGAGGAAATCACTGCCGCCGCCAAAGTCATGCGAGGCTTGAGCAGTGCAGTCAAGCTGGATGCTTCAAATTTGGTGGATACCTGCGGCACTGGGGGCGACGGTGCCTCGATCTTTAATGTGTCTACGGCCAGTGCTCTGGTAGCGGCGGCAGCCGGCGCACAGGTTGCAAAGCACGGCAATCGAAGTGTCTCAAGCAGCACGGGCAGTGCCGATTTGTTGGAGCATGCCGGTGTGGTTCTGGGGTTGACTCCAGACCAAGTGGCGCAATGCGTCGAACAGGTCGGGGTTGGTTTTATGTTCGCGCCGGCTCACCATGGAGCGATGAAGTATGCGATTGGTCCCCGTAAGGAAATGGCCGTCCGTACGGTCTTTAATCTGCTAGGTCCGTTGACCAATCCAGCCGCCGCGCCCAACCAGGTATTAGGTGTATTTAGCCCAGATTGGGTTGAGCCGATGGCGCATGTGCTAAAGGCACTCGGCAGTCGCCATGTCATGGTGGTTCATTCAGACGATGGCTTGGATGAGATTTCCATTGCCGCCAAGACTCAGGTAGCCGAGTTAAAGGACGGTGTGGTGACGACCTGGACACTGGACCCGACCGATTATGGAGTGGCCCTGGGCTCACTCGAAGGCTTGAGCGTGCCGGATGTGGCGGGCAGTCACCGATTGGTCATGAATGCCTTGACCGGGGTGGCTGGAGCCGAGAGTGATATCGTGGCTCTGAATGCAGGCGCTGCGATCTATGTCGCCGGTTTGACTTCGGATCTGGCCAGCGGCGTCGATCGCGCTCGCCAGGTCATGCAGTCCGGCGAAGCGGCGCAAAAGCTATCTGCGTTGGCCGCGCTGACCCAAGGATTCTGATATGGCGACTATTTTAGATACCATCATGGCTCGCAAGGTCGAAGAAGTGGCCGCACGCCAGGCCCAAGTTTCGATTACAGCGCTAGAGGAAAAAGCAGCGGGACAAAAAACTCGAGGTTTTGAGGCGGCCCTGCAGGCCAAGGTGAGCGCCGGTCAAAGTGCGGTCATTGCGGAAATAAAGCGAGCCAGCCCGAGCAAAGGCATTATCCGCGAAGACTTTCAGCCCGCTTTGCATGCCAAGCAGTATCAATCCGGCGGGGCAGCCTGTTTGTCGGTCTTGACCGACGTGGATTATTTTCAGGGTGCCGATGACTACCTTATCGCCGCGCGTAATGCCTGTGAATTACCCGTACTGCGCAAAGACTTTGTGTATGACCCCTACCAAGTCGTAGAGGCGGCTGCGCTGGGCGCCGACTGCGTTTTATTGATCATGGCGGTATTGTCAGACGAACAGGCCCGGGAGCTGCAGTCTGTGGCCGCAGAGCTAGGAATGGATAGCCTGGTTGAGGTGCATGACGGTCAAGAATTGGATCGAGCACTCGCGCTGCCTAGCGGTATTTTAGGTATCAACAATCGAAACCTGCATACCTTTGAAACCAGTTTACAGACCACCATTGGTTTGCTGGATCGTATTCCCGCAGGCCGCATGCTGGTGACCGAGTCAGGCATTCTGGTTGCCGAAGACGTCAAGCTAATGCGTGATCACAATATCCATGGATTTTTGGTGGGTGAGGCCTTAATGCGTCAAGCGGATCCGGGCCAAGCGATGGCGTCGTTGTTCTCATGACATCAGGGATTTTGGCCGCACTGATTGGCGGGCTTATGATCATTGCCGGCTTGTCCTGGGTTGCCTATCGCGAACTTAAAAAGGTCGCGGCCTTGGAAGCCCAACAACAGGCTCAAGAGAACGAGCGACAAAAGAATCTTCAGATCAGTATTGATGCCATTGCGCGTGCGGTGATCGCGGAGCAATGCGATGTCAGTGAAGGCGCTTTACGACTGAAGCCATTATTGGATGCCAACATCAGTGGGTGGGCAGACCGGTCGGACCTGCGTGCAATTTTGACTCTGGCGAGTGCCTTGGCGGATCAGCCCATCAAAGAGGCACGTGCTGCGCTAACCAAGCAAGAGCGAATGAAGTTTGATCTGGCACGAATGAAATTGGAGGCCGAGCATGCTGACTCGGTCAAGCAAGCCTGTCAGGTATTGATTCGCAAGGATAGCTGAGACAAAAAAGATTCAATGCGCCGCGCATTGGCGCCGAGGTCGGATTTGCCCACGCGGCTTTTGGATCTGACATGAACGTCGTAGCCGTCGCCGTTTGGCTGCCACAGCACAACCACGTCGTCGATATATCCCATTAGCGCCGTCGACACCTGATATTGCAGCCGGTTTTCACCTTTGCCGATAAATCTCCAGCCCAGATCCCGTGCCTGGCTGATGATGTGAGCCTCTGGATTGTGTTTCACGGTTAGGGGCGTTACGTGTAAATAAGCCGTGTTGGCGGCTTCAATAATGTCGGCGCGGGTTTGCAATGAGTTTTCCGGCGTGCTCAGCAGGTACTCAATTTCAGGCTCCCATCGGGTAGCAACATCCGCTACGCTGGGCACCATAGCCCCCCGGACAGCAAAGAACAGACTAATGGCGAGGGGCAACAGACCGATGGCCGCCATCGGGGTTTGTTTGATTTGAGAGGCGCTGTAGCCAGCCAGGCCAAGGATCGAGATGGCCAGCACGCCTAGGCTGATGTGGAAGGGAAGCCATTGAAAGCGTTGGCCCAAGATGCTGGAGATCAGTAATAGGATAAAAGAGACGTAAATCAAAGCGACCTCAACCGAGTTTTTTTAGCGTGTCATGAACACTGGGGCCATAGGTCACGCCAAACAAGTTCAGATGATTGAGCTGGTGATACAGATTGAGTGCATCTGCACCGGCTTGCCACCCTTGATGTTGTGGCAGGACTTCGAGATAGGCATCGTAAAAGGCTGCCGAGAACCCTCCGAATAGCCGTGTCATGGCCAGATCTGCAATGGCCCACCCCCAGTGGGCAGCGGGATCTATGACCGCGGGGTCGCCATCCGCATTGGACATCAAATTGCCCGACCACAAATCCCCATGACACAACACCGGTGGTTGAGGGCTGATCCATTCTGACAAGCGCCCAGCAATGGATTCGACCTGTTTGACTTGCGCGTTGGAAAGCAGGCCACGATCAAACGCAGTTCTGGCCTGCGGATTCAAACGGCACTCGGCAAAAAACTCAAAACCATCATGATGTTTGTGATTGATTTGAGGAGATAACCCAATGTAGTTGTCTCGATGGAAGCCAAAGTGCGGACCTTCGTGCTGGTGCATACCGGCCAGTTGGCGCCCTAACTCTTGCCAGAAGGCCGAACCCGGGTTGGCGGGTTTTAAATCTTCTACCAGTAAACCGGTTTCACCGGCAAAAAATACGTTGGGAACGCACAGGGTATGGGTGGAACGGATGGCGGCCATTCCATCGGCCTCGGCTTGGAAGTAGTCAAAGGACATTCCTGGCTGTTCTTTCCAAACCACGCTGCGGCCGTCCGCAAAGGTGTAGCGGGTGACCTGACTGGTAGGGCTACCGCCCAGAGGCGTGCGGGATTTGAGTTCCTCAAGACCCTGTTGTCGTAACCAGTAGGCTGCCTCAGGTGCCAACATTAACGGGTTCCAAACACCACCATGGTTTTTCCTGCTACTTGAACCAAGCCTTGTTCCTCTAAGCTCTTCAATACGCGGCCTACCATCTCACGAGAACAACCTACAATGCGACCGATTTCTTGGCGTGTGATTTTGATTTGCATGCCATCGGGGTGGGTCATGGCATCGGGCTCGCGAGTCAGCTCAAGCAAGGTTCGGGCGACTCGACCCGTCACGTCGAGAAATGCCAAGCTGCCGACTTTTCCAGTGGTGTCGCGCAGTCGATCGGCCATTTGCTTTCCGATTTTCAAAACAATTTCCGGGTGTTCGCGGATGAGTTCTTTGAACTTTGAGTAGCTCATCTCGGCGACTTCGCACTCGGTTTTGGCTTTAATCCATGCGCTGCGGGTTGGGTTGTCGTCGAATAATCCCATCTCGCCAATAAAGTCGCCTTTGTTTAGATAGGCGATGATCATTTCGCGACCATCGTCATCTTCAATAAGAACCGTCACCGAACCTTTTAAGATGAAAAACAGCGACTCGGCCTTATCGCCTGCGTAAATCAGTGTGCTTTTCGCCGGATATCGGCGGCGGTGGCAGTGCTGTAAAAATACTTCCAGATGCTGGTCTGGCTGGGGAATTTGAATGCTTTGCATGGGCCTGTGCCTCACTCCTACTGTGTATGCGTTCACTATCGGGGTATGAACAGATGCATAGAATTGCACCTAGGGGCGTAAGGCTTAGTACTGATATACTAGAACTCTGAGATGAATAGAGGTGGCACATGGCGACGACCGCAACGGTAAAATGGATGGATGGCATGGCCATGGTGGCCGAGTCCGGTTCTGGGCACGGTTTCATCATGGACGGTGCGCCGGCCAACGGCGGGCGTAATGCGGGCGCACGGCCGATGGAAGTGGTGTTGATGGGCTTGGGTGGTTGTACCACCTTTGACGTGATGTCGATTTTGAAAAAGACCCGTCAGCAAGTGACCGACTGCGTCGTCGAATTGCAGGGGGAACGTGCGGATGCCGTTCCTTCGGTATACACCTCAATCCATGTCCACTTTAAGGTGTACGGGATTAACTTAGATGACGCCAAGGTTGAGCGGGCGGTCAAGTTGTCTGCTGAAAAGTACTGCAGCGCCTCATTGATGTTGTCTCAGGGCAATGTTGAGATTACCCACAGCTTTGAGACTTTACCGGCCGAGTCTCGCCACCAGGACTAAATTCGATAAGCGCTCGCCGTCATTAATTTGGCGACGACCTTCATGCCTTTGCGAATTGGAGCTGGAAGGATTTCACCGCCTTGGTCTAGGGCGGCCTGACCGTGTTCAATTTCGTCTTTTTTCATTTGCTCGATCACCGCACGGCTAGCCTGTGCGGATTCGGGGATACGCTCTAGATGATCGTCTAAGTGGGCCTCGACGTTTTCTTCGGTGGCATGGACAAAGCCTAAGCTGATTTTATCGCTGGCCAACGCGGCCCCAGCACCCAGGGCAAAACTTGCGGCGTAGAACAATGGATTTAATCGAGAAGGCTTTCCATCCAAAGCCTCGAGGCGTTCAGCGCACCACACAAGATGATCGACTTCCTCGTCGGCGCTGTGCTGCATCTGTGCGCGGACTTTGGCATCACGAGCGAACAAGGCTTGCCCTGCATACAGTGCCTGCGCGCAGACTTCGCCGGTGTGATTGACGCGCATCAGGCCAATCACGTCCTTCTGCTTTTGCGCATCCAAACGATCAACCAGCCCTCGGCCGGGATTGGGCCGGCTGGCATGGCCAAATCCTGTGGAGAGTGTCTTTAGGGTCGCGTCCAGCGCGCTAATGAATCGATCAGCCATAATTCGGTTGTAAGAGTTGTTTCAGTCCATCAATCAGTGTCTCGACCGCCTG
>JASFWN010000140.1:0-3386 GCA_050049295.1 Pseudomonadales bacterium | reverse complement strand
TATGGTGCTGGCGCAGATTCAAATCATAGAAGCGGTATTGCCTGGCATGCGAGAGCGGGGCTGGGGCCGGATCCAGGTGGTATCCAGTTCGGGTATTCAAATTCCGATTCCGCATTTGGCCATTTCAAACACGCTGCGCTCATCATTGGCCGCGTATTGCAAAACCCTGGCCGGTCAAGTGGCGGCTCAAGGCGTCACGGTTAATTTGTTGCTGCCTGGCCGGATCGATACCGACCGAGTGCGTTGGCTCGATCAAAATGTGGCCACCAAACAATCGATTTCTGTCGAACAGGCGAAAGCCAATTCGGTCGCCCAAATCCCGGCCGGCCGCTACGGCGAGCCTGAAGAATTCGGCTCTGTGGCTGCCTTCTATGCCAGTGATCAAGCGGGTTACTTGACTGGGAATCAAATTCGTATCGATGGAGGCTTGATAAAGGCCTTGTAGCGAACACGTAATCCTGCGTAGGATCAGGATGTCTCCTCAATAAAAATAGAAAAAGGAAACACCATGAAAAAAGCACTCCTCAGCGCCATCCTGGGCGCTTCAATGACGGCAGGCATTGCGCCTCAGGCGGCAGCCGAAGCCGACTATATCTTGGCGACTGCCTCGACTGGCGGCACGTACTATCCGGTAGGTGTGGCGATCAGCACCCTGACAAAGGTGAAGCTGCAACCGAAACAAAAAATCGGTATGTCGGCCATTAACTCAGCGGGCTCGGGCGAGAACCTACGTTTGATTCGTGAGCGTGAAGCTGACTTTGCGATTTTGCAGGGTCTGTATGGCTATTACGGCTACCAAGGCGTGGGCCCCGTCGAAAAAGACGGCCCTCAGACGCACCTTCGTAGCGTCAGCATGCTGTGGCAGAACGTTGAGCACTACATCGTTCAGAATGAGTTTGCCAAGACAGGTACGGTTTCGGACATCGTAGGTCTGAAAGGCGAAACATTGGGCATGGGTCGTCAGAACTCGGGCACCATTGGCTCAAACGCGGCCATTATGGGTAACTTGGGTCTGGATATTTACAGCGATGTCGAGCTGATGCACGGCGGCTACGGTCCTTCAGCAGACGCATTGCAAAACGGCCAGGTGGCGGGTGTTGGTATTCCTGCCGGTATCCCAGTCGGCGCCATCACCAAACTTATGGCCTCAGCCGGAGATCAGGTGACCCTGTTGAACATGACTGCGGAGCAGCAGAAACAAGCCGATGCTGGCTTTAATCTGTGGACGCCTTTCACCATTCCGGCAGGCACCTATCCTGGGCAGGATGCAGCCGTTCAAACCGTTGCACAGCCTAACTTCTTGGGTACCCATGCGGATGTTGATGAAGAGCACGTTTATTTGATCACCAAAACGATCTACGAGAACTTGCCCTTCTTGAACGGCATTCACCCGGCCACCAAGGTCATGGCGCTTGAGAAAGCCATTGATGGCCTGCCGGCTCCGCTTCACCCCGGTGCGGCGCGTTACTATCAAGAGCAAGGGCTGAACATTCCCGCTCGCTTGATTGCTAACTAATCGATAAACCGGATCGGTCCAGAGGGTCACTCTGGACCGATTCTTCTAACATGAATTTTTCCGAACGATCCTGCTCACCATTCGAGCACAAGTTGGCTTGGCTATTGGGCATCTTCCTAGCCGGGTTTCATATCTATTTGGCATGGCACCCTGTGCTGTCAGAGTTTGCCCGCAACGCGATGCATTTCGCCGGCTTCGTTGCTATGGCGGCCTTGGTTAAACCCGCAGGTTTGGGGCAGGCCTATGAGCGCTTCAGAGCCCTTGATTGGGTACTGGCCGTTGGAGCTGCCTGGGCTGCTTGGCATGTGGTGACCCAAGAAACTGCGATTTATGAGCGGGGCGTCCGACTGGAGCTTTTCGATTGGGTGGCGATCGGTTGGTTAGTCTTTAGCGCGATCGAATTTTCCAGACGGGTAGCGGGTTGGATTGTACCGGCGTTGATTGTGTTGGCGCTGAGTTACATCGCCCTGTGGGGCAGTATGATCCCTGGCGTCTTTCGTTTTGCCGGGCTATCGCTTGAAACTCTCGCGTTTAGAAGTGTGTACGGCGACGACGGCCTGTTTGGCACCATTGCTCGGATCTCCTCCACCTATGTATTCGTCTTTATCGTGTTTGGCGCGTTTTTGGTCCGCAGTGGAGCGGGTGAATTTGTCATTGATCTGAGTCGTGCAATCGCGGGCCGCATTCAAGGCGGCCCTGGATTTGTCGCGGTGATTTCTTCTGGATTGACCGGAACCATCAGTGGCAGCGCAGTCGCTAACACCGCATCAACCGGTGTCATTACTATCCCGATGATGAAGCGTGCTGGTTTTCCGGCGCCATTTGCTGGCGCAGTCGAGGCCAGTGCATCGACCGGAGGCCAGCTAATGCCGCCCATTATGGGCGCCGGCGCCTTCGTGATGGCCGCATACACTCAAATTCCTTACGAGAGCATTGCAGCGGCGGCCGCCGTACCGGCCTTTCTGTATTTTGCCTCGGTCATCTTCTTTGTTCGTATCAAAGCTCGCCAGTTGAATCTCGGTGCCATCGATGGCGAGCCGCTGTCACTTAAAGATGCGTTTAAACGCGGTGGTGCCAGTTTCGTATTCCCGGTGGCCCTGCTGATCACTTTGCTCGCGTCGGGCTACACGCCCACTTATGCCGCGGTCTTTGGGATTCTGGCCGTGATCTTTTTCAGTCGATTTACCCAGCGGCCTATGGGTTTCATGGATGTGTTGGATGCTTTGGCGCTGGGTGCGAAAAACATGATCATGACCGCCGTTCTGTTGTGCTCGGTCGGCTTGATTGTGAACGTGATTGCGACCGCGGGCATTGGCAATACCTTCTCTCTGATGATCGCGGAATGGTCGAACGGTTCGGTACTGATCGCGATTGGTTTGATCGCGATTGCGTCTTTGGTGTTGGGTATGGGGCTGCCGGTAACCGCAGCCTATATTGTGTTAGCAACACTCAGTGCACCGGCTTTGGCTGGCATGATCGTTGATCAAGCCGCCCTGGTTGCGTTGGCCGGCGAGGTAGCAAGTGATTTGGTGCCGGTAATTCAGCTGGCGATGCCGGGCTGGCAGCCGAATATGCCCGCCGACGAATTGGCCGCTTTGTGGTCGGCGACCGGGCCGGAACTCAAGCCGATGATCCGCGACGGATTGGTGGATCCTACGGCGGCGACGGCGGCCTTGCTGGCGGCTCATATGATCATTTTCTGGCTCAGCCAGGATTCGAACGTGACTCCGCCGGTTTGTCTGGCCGCCTTTACGGCAGCGGCCATTGCTAAAAGTCGGCCGATGTACACCGGTGTGATCAGTTGGAAACTGGCCAAGGGCCTTTACATCGTTCCGGTTTTGTTTGCTTACACGCCAATTTTATCGGGCGA
>JASFWN010000139.1:0-3400 GCA_050049295.1 Pseudomonadales bacterium | reverse complement strand
AGGAACGGCGTTGTTCGAATCGAGAGCCCTCAACTGGAAGCTTGATGATGGCAAGGCTTTCGGTTTAGCGGTTGATGGCCCTGTCGAGCTGGCAACCCTTACCCAACGCTATTTACCTGTGTTGTCAGATCAAGTGACTGGCACGGTTCTACTGAGTGCGCGCGTAGACCGCACTTGGTCGGTGCAAGCCCAAGTGGCCCCCGATCAATTGTTGCTGCCCGAGCCCTTTGCTGGCGGTGGTGAAGTCCGAGTTTCCGGCGATGGCACGGACATACACTTCGAGCTGGATGATCAAGTTAAGCTCACCTGGGCAAACGGCCGTTTGAATGGTCGTCTGGATCAAGCGGATCTAGCGGCTTGGGTTGCCGTGATTGGTGGTGGTTCAGACGTGAGCGGTAACTCCATCGAGTTGGATTTGCAGGTTTCGGATACCCAGCTTGGGGACGTGAAATTTGGTGCGACTCAATTGAATTTACAGGACCGTCTGGTTCGGATTGAGGGGCCAAATTTCCAAACTCAAATCGAGTTGGGTGACCAAATTAACGTAAACGTGGATCGTCTCGTAGGGCGCACCCCTAAAGCCATCCTGGAAGCAGGCATTGAGCCGGATCCAGACAGTTTTCAGCCAGCCCCGGTGGGGTTGCCCCCGATGGTGGTCTCGGCGGTCAATATCCAGATTGACGACCAACGTATCGATCGCGTGGATGCTCGGGTATTTGACAGTTCGGCCGGTCTGAAATTTGAGCCCTTAACGCTTTCCGTGGGGGGGGCTCGGATTGACGCAGTCGCGTTGTGGTCCAACGAAGTGGCTAAGTCCAGCTTGCAGGCGGGCATCAAATTTGAAGATTTGGGTGGGTTGATGGACGGTTTCGGCCTGGGCCAACCGTTGGAAACCGACTCGGGACAATTGGACCTAGATCTAAACTGGCGCGGTTACCCCTGGGCCCCTCGGTTTAAAGCGGCCAGTGGGGATATCCGCCTGGCTACCGGGCAGGGACGGTTGCTGGATTCACCCAGTTCAACAGACGCATTGCGGTTATTGGGCATCTTTAATATTCAAAGTTTGACGCGTCGTTTGCGGTTGGATTTCTCGGACTTGCTGCAAGCTGGATTGGCCTTTGATTCTCTAGAGGGCGCGGCCCGTTTACGCCAAGGTAGAGTCAGTTTGGTTGAGCCGCTGGCGCTGCTGGGTCCGGGCGGCAAGTTTTATTTGTCTGGCAGCAACGATTTGAAAACCGGACAACTCGATCACCGGTTAAAGGTGCAAGTGCCCCTGTCGGCCCAGCTGCCGGCAGCGGCTTTGTTTGCCGGTGTGCCGGCTATTGCGGCGGGTATCGTTTTACTGCTCGAGCAGGCTGCAGGTGACACGCTGTCGCGAATTGGCGAGACCAATTATCAGGTTGGCGGTACCTTTGACGAGCCCATAATTGAAGCACTCAAACCAGAGAAAAAATAATGACTGCGTGGATTGAAGAACAAGGGTTGTCGCTGGACGCCTTGGAGCAGGTATTGGCCAGCTTAAATCACCGATCGATTGATTTTGCTGATGTCTATTTGCAGGACCAGGTGTTAGAAAGCTGGTCGCTGGAAGACGGCATTGTTCGCGATGCGGGCTACAGTCACGATCAGGGCGCCGGGGTTCGGGTGAACTCGGGTGAGCAAGTGGGCTTTGCTTATACCGATGACCTGACTCAGTCGGCCTTGTTGGCCTCAGCCAAAGCGGCTTCGGGTATTGCAGCCCGAGGTCAGTCCGCTGCCGGGGGGCTAAGCCGTTTAAACGAACAACCTTTGTACACCGGCCACAGTCCTTTCGATGCCGAGCCTCAGGCACGGGTTCAGTTCCTCAAAGAAATGGATGCATACGCACGCGCCTTGGATTCCCGGGTTCAAGAAGTCACGCTATCGCTCGTGGCACAGCATGAAAAAACGGCCGTGGTGAATACCTTGGGCGTGGCGGCCGGCGACCTTCGTCCTCTGGTCCGATTTGGGGTCAGCGTGATTGTCCGGGAAGGAGACCGTCGTGAACGTGGCAATGCCGGTGGCGGCGGACGCATTACCTTGGAGCAGCTCATGCAATCCGATCAGCCGCAGGAATGGGCCAAGGAAGCCGTTCGTTTGGCGGTCGTTAATTTAGGCGCCCAATCAGCACCGGCCGGTAATTACCCCGTGGTGCTTGGCCCCGGTTGGCCAGGCGTTTTGTTGCACGAGGCGGTCGGCCACGGTTTAGAAGGCGACTTCAACCGCAAAGGGACGTCGGCCTTTGCAGGGCGCATTGGAGAGCGAGTGGCGGCCAAGGGGGTCACGGTAGTAGACGATGGCACGCTCATGGATCGACGGGGCTCGCTCACCATTGATGACGAGGGCAATCCCACTCAGGAAACCGTTTTGATTGAAGACGGTATTTTGGTGGGTTATCTACAAGACAACATCAACGCGCGCTTGATGGGCGTAAAAAGCACCGGTAATGGCCGGCGCGAAAGCTATGCACATCTGGCGATGCCGCGCATGACCAATACTTTCATGCGGCCAGGCAAACACGAGCCAGGTGAGATCATCGAGAGTGTCAAAGACGGCATTTATGCCGTCAACTTTGGTGGTGGGCAGGTCGATATTACGAGTGGGAAATTTGTGTTTTCGACAACCGAAGCGTATCGAATTCGCAACGGTAAAATTGCCGAACCCATCAAAGGCAGCACCCTGATCGGTGATGGGCCCGAAGCCATGGGCAGTGTCAGCATGATCGGCAATGACTTAGCGTTGGATTCGGGTGTCGGAACCTGCGGTAAAGAAGGGCAAAGCGTTCCAGTGGGGGTGGGGCAGCCCACCCTGAAATTGGATGAGCTGGTTGTCGGTGGCGAAGGTTAATCGCCTAAATGATCTCGAATGTAACGAAACAGTGCTCTGGCGGCGCCGGCTTTTTCTGCTTTGGCCGTTCTGATGAGCTGTCTCAAATGCTGAACATCCGCGCCGGGGTATTCGTTCAAGAATTGGGTCAACGCAGCGTTTTCGCTAATCAGACGGTCGCGCCACTTTTCCAACAGATGCTGCCGTGCTGTGTATTCTGCCGAGGTCTGATCAAATTTAGCCAAAGCGGCCTGAATCGGCTCAGGGTCAATTTTTCGCATCAGCTTGCCCAAGTACTGCATTTGGCGGCGCCGAGCTTCACGATTAAAACGTTTGGCATCTTTTACACCGATCTCAAGCTGTTCTGGCATCGGGATCTGCGCCAACTGACTGGGCGTCAAATCTACCAAGCGCTGAGCAATCGCCTGCAGGGCGTGCATCTCGCGCTTAATCTCGCTCTTGCTGGGGCGGTCTTCAAATTCTTCAAAGGAGTCGTCGTTCATGACACCATCGCACTCTGATCAATGGGATGCGCAATTAGAACAGAAACGGCTGC
>JASFWN010000138.1:0-3421 GCA_050049295.1 Pseudomonadales bacterium | reverse complement strand
TGATTGAGCTCTCGCGAAGGCTCGCAGGCGAGCACCAACCGGCACATTGGGTCGATTGTGTGCAACAGATGTTGCATGACTTTTTTGACATCGATGAAGCCAGTACCGAGCAGCGACTGATGATGCACTTGCAAACCAACCTTGAGCGCTGGCAAGCCGCCTTGGCCTTAGCGGAGTCAGAGGACCAACACATGCCCATCGACCGGGTTAGCGAAGCCTTGATGCAGGGGCTTGATGAAGTGGGCTTGGGGCAGCGTTTTATGGCCGGCAAAGTCACCTTTGCGACCTTGATGCCCATGCGTGCGATTCCATTTCGGCATATCTGTTTGTTGGGACTGAATGATGGGGAATACCCGCGTTCGAAACCGCCGGCGGATTTTGACTTGATGGCGCTCGCGCCACGCCCGGGTGATCGTTCGGGGCGCGTCGATGATCTTTACTTATTCTTAGAGGCCTTGTTATCGGCCCGAACCCGTTTGTATTTGAGTTGGGTGGGTCGCAGTGTCGTTGATAATACGGAGCGCCCACCCTCGGTCTTGTTATCGCAATTGGCCGACTATATCGATCGTGTCTGGGGAGCGGGGACGTACGAGGGGTTAATTCAACAACATCCAATGCAGCCCTTCAGCACCCAGTATTTTGAGTGCGAAGATCCGCAGGCCGTGAATCCATGGATTCAAACCTTTGATGACCGTTGGATGAAACGATCCGATATTACAACGCCAGTGCAATCATCGAATCATGAAAAAAAATCTCTAAATTACAATGGATTAATAAGTTTCTTTAAGAATCCACCTAAGTATTTTTATCGCGATCGACTGGCCACATTTTTTCCGGATAAACCGGCCGAGGGCGACGACGAGGAAGTCTTTGCGTTGGATCCGTTGGCCGACTGGTCGCTAAAAGGTGACCTGATACAGGCGAGCATTCAGTCTCCTGAACAGTTGACCCGGACCGCGCAACAGTTAGGCGCCGCAGGGAAGGTGGGCCAGCAGGCTCAGCAAAACCTATTGTTAGACCCACTTTTAACGGTGGCACAGGAATTTGCTGATAAATACCGTGGATTGGTCGAATGCTGGACGCGGGTGGACGATCTAGACCTGCATTGGGTGGCCGACGGCGGGACGCTCGACGCGCAGATGACCCATTGCTATGCGGATCAGAACGGCCAGCCCCAACGTGTTGTAGTGATACACAGCAAAGTTGACAACGCTTCGTTGGATAAACTCACTCAAGTTTGGCTTGAGCACCTTATGGCCCAAGCCTCTGGCATACCGATCACTTCATATATCGTAAACAAGAACCAAGGGGCCAAACGGCTATTTCCGATGTCGCCCGAGTCCGCTCAGGAGTGTCTGTCGGACTGGATCGAATTGGCCCAGCAAGGTCTTCAGGCGCCGCAGCCTTGGATAGGGCGCAGTGCTTTTGCTTGGTGTAATGCCAAACCCGAGGAGGCCTGGAGTAAGGCTGAGGCGGCGTACTGGCAGCAGTACGAGAACGACAATGGGGCTTTGCGTGCGGCCTTTGGTTCGTCATTACCCTGGAAAGCGTCGGATTTGACCGAACTTGAGGGCGTTTTCGAGCGGCTGTATCGGCCCTTGCATCAGGCCTATAACCCGCCGAAGAAAGCGAAGGGTGAGAAATGAAGCCGCTAAACCCTTTAACGATTCCGCTGACTTCTCGCCAACTGATCGAGGCCAGCGCAGGAACCGGAAAGACCTTTACTTTAGCCTTACTGTACGTACGACTGGTGCTGGGCGATCCAGGTCGAGCCGGTTTGATGCCGGGCCAAATCCTCGTGGTGACGTTCACGGACGCTGCAACCCAAGAACTGCGCGAACGGATTCGCAGTCGCCTTACACAGGCGGCCGAGGTGTTTACTGAACAGGCTCAGAAAACCGACTCGACTGAGGCGCTATTTGCCCTCAGAGATCAAAACTATCCGGATCAAGAACACTGGCCTACGCTGCGTTATCGATTATTGATGGCGGCCGAGTTGATGGATGAGGCGGCCATTTCCACCATTCACGCCTGGTGCCGTCGGATGTTGGCCGAGCACGCCTTTGATAGCGGCAGCCTGTTTCAAATGGAGCTGGAGAAGGATCTAGATCCGATTCGCTTGTCCGCGGTTCGTGATTATTGGCGCATCTTTGTTTACCCCCTAACTGAGCAACACGCCAAGACCCTGGCCAATTTCATCAAAGACCCTGAAGCATTGGATAGTGCCATTCGCGGAATATTGGGCTCGGACATTCAATCAGAGCTGACGCCAGAACAAGTCTTGAATGCGGCTGAGGTGCGTCGCGCGCCACTGCGGCAAAAACTGATCAGCACCGATTGGCTGTCCTTGGCGGAGCAGGCGAGCGACAAAGCCTTCAAGTTGCATCACTCGACGCGTAAGGGGTTGGTGAGTTTTTTCCAAAAGGCCGCTGAGTACCCAGATCCGCTGATCCCCGGTGGGCTCGAACTGTCCAAAGCCCGCAACTATCTAGACAGGTGTCCCGAGGGCGAGCATCCGGTCACTCAAGCTCTGAACTGGCTGGTAGAGGGCCTTCAACCCGACCCAGAGATTAAGAGCGAGCTGATCAAACACGCCTGTGGCTGGGTCCATCAGCACCTTCAAGCGCAATGCCAAGAAGCCGGCATCATGGGATTTGACGGTTTGCTGACGGGACTTGACCAGGCGCTGTCCAGCGAAGCATTAGTCAAGCGGATTCGCCAGCAATTCCCCGTGGCTCTGATCGACGAGTTTCAGGACACCGACCCCGTTCAGTACCGGATTTTTGACGGGCTTTACCCGGCCAGTGAGGCGGGGTTGGGTCTGATCATGATTGGGGATCCAAAACAGGCGATCTATGCTTTTCGCGGCGCGGATATCTTTACCTATCTGCAGGCGCGCCAAGACGCGGGTGACCAAGTCTTCGATATGCAGCGCAACTTCCGCTCATCCAAAGCCATGGTGGATGCGGTCAATTCCGTTTTTTCGTATCGGCCAGATCCCTTTGTGCTCAGTGCTCAGAGCCAGCAGTCTTTGCCGTTCTCACCGGTGGATGCGCATCACCAAGACGCGCCTTGGCCAGACAGTGCCTTGACGCTGTACTACCGAGAGGGCGAAGAATCCAACAAGTCGGATCGACTTGCGATGAATGCCCGAGCGATGGCGTCGCGTATCGCTGAGTACCTTGTTAATTCTACGCGGGTCGGCGATAGCGAGTTGCAGCCCAGTGACGTCGCGGTCTTGGTCAATAATCGTGATGAAGCCCATGCCATGCGTGTGGCGTTGCAAGGGCACAAACTAAAAAGTGTCTACCTATCCGAACGTCAGCCGGTCTATCAATCCGTTATTGCTAAGGACATCGCGTTTTGGCTGCAGGCGGCGTTAACGCCCAGCGACACCGATGCCGTCAGAACAGCCTTATCA
>JASFWN010000137.1:0-3433 GCA_050049295.1 Pseudomonadales bacterium | reverse complement strand
TCGGGCTACCGCTCGGCCGACAAAGAATATCAATATCGCAATGAGCAGGTGGATGCCGAAAGGTTGCACGTGGGTCTGAAATAACTGGGCCGGGTCGATGGTGCTCAGATCCATGAATTTTTCCTTGTCGCTTTAATGCCTTATACCTCAAGCCAGATTCCCGGTGATAGCACTGACTGGACAAAAGTCGGGATTATGGAGGTGGGTCCAATCCGCTAGTCTGGAGCCACCACACAGAAAGGATATTCGGTGCGCTTATTTTCGCCTCGTCAGGTGGCTCAAACCATATTGGATGGATTTGCGACCTACCGTCATCAGTTTGTAAAAATCACGCTGGGCGCCCCAGGACGCTTTACTGAGCAGCAATGGGCCGAGGCGCAGAGCGCAGCGGCTGAGCGAATCGAGCTTTATGCAACCTCGGTAAAAGATGTTGCGGATACCTTGCGCGCGCGAGTGGGTAACGAGAATCTGACGACCGACGTGTGGCGAGAAACTCGAGAGCTGTATCTGAGTATGATCAGTGAGCGGACGGACCCTGAACTCGCAGAGACCTTTTTTAATTCGATTTTCGGTCGCTTATTTGATCACCTGACCCAAGAAAGCGATCTGGCTTTTTTGGATTCTTGGTTTACTGGGGACCTCCGAGGCACATCGAGCCAGGGCATCGCTATGTCCTACAGCCTATCTCAGGGAGCGGATCAGGCCTTTGACCAGTTGCTTGACGATTACGCCTTTGATTTGCCCTACGCGTCCAGAACTGGCATGCGCCGACAACTGGTCCAGGCATTAGAAGCCCATATTTCCCAGGACCTCTTGGCCAGCGTAGATGCCAGACTCGAGGTGCTGAAGAGTGTGTTTTATCGCAATAAGGGTGCGTATTGGGTCGGGCGTTTTGTCGGTGACGGTCAGATCTATCCTTGGGTGGCTGCCTTGGTCAATGATCAAGGTGAAATTGCGCTCGATGCGGTGGTGATGGATACCGAGCAGGTGTCGATCATTTTCAGCTTTACCCGTGCGTATTTCATGGTGGATGTACCCATGCCGGCGGAATTTGTTGATTTTCTGCAGGCGATGATGCCAGACAAAGCACGCCATGAGCTTTACACCTCAATTGGCTTCTATAAGCACGGTAAGACACAGCTGATCCGAGATCTTCGAGGTCACCTGAATCAAACCGATGATCAATTTACCGAAGCCCCGGGTATTCGCGGTTTGGTGATGGCGGTATTTACGCTGCCCAGTCTGCCGGTGGTCTTCAAACTCATTAAAGACAAGTTTGGACCCAGCAAGATGATGAGTCGTGAGGCGGTGCGACGGTCTTACCAGCTGGTCAAAGTCCACGACCGAGTGGGTCGCATGGCGGATACCCAAGAGTTTTTTAATTTGCGCTTCAAGCGGGATCGTTTTGATCAGGCTTTGTTGGATGAATTGATGGCCACCTGTGCGGGATCCGTCGAAATCGATCAAGACGAAGTCATCATTAAGCACTGCTATACCGAGCGACGTATGACGCCGCTTAATCTGTGGTTGAATGATGCCGCGATCGAAGACTGGGAACCGGTTCTGGATGACTACGGTTGGGCGATTAAGCAAATGGCGGCGGCCAACATTTTCGCCGGCGACATGCTGTTGAAGAACTTCGGCGTGACCCGACATGGGCGGGTGGTCTTCTATGATTACGATGAAATCGTGTACCTGACCGAGGTCAATTTCCGCAAAGTGCCCATCCCGAGGACGCCGGAGCAGGAGATGGCAGCCGAGCCCTGGTACTCAGTCGGTGTAAACGATGTATTCCCCGAAGAGTTCCCGACCTTCTTGTTTACAGACCCCAAGCCCAGAGCCATCTTCCAGAGGCTGCATCCCGAGATCTTTGACCCCAAATGGTGGCAGGACACGCAACGATCGATCAAAGACGGTCATCTGATGGATTTCTTCCCTTATCGAGCCGATCATCGGGAAGCCTTTGCTTGGTCTACCGTCGATCAAGATTTGAGTTGATAAACCTCGTCACGGAAGGTGTAGACCCACTGCGGTTGAAACAGCACGAGCATCGTTAAAAACGCGCCGGTAATGAACCCTTCAGGAAAGCTCAACATGAGGCCAAATGGCAGGTAATACTGTTTTAGATAGGCCCAGCTGAGATCACTGAGCCCAAGTAGTATTCCGGTGGCGCCGAATTGAACCCAGATCATCGCTAAACTGGCGCCAAAAAAGCCATTCAGCAGCAGATAAACAAACAAATTGCGCGGTAAATAGCGCTGACAGACCGCCAGCAGTCCTAATGTCCAGCACGCGGGAATCCAATGCGTGATCCACAGGGATATTCCAATCGAGGTGAGTTCACCTAAGCCGGCCCACACATTCATTAACTGCACGGTCAGTGCCAACAAAAAGCTGTAACGAAAACCGAACATTAAGGCGCTGAGTGCGGTCAGCAGCGGGTAAAAAGACAATCCTTCGACGATTGAGCCGGCTAGGTGGGGTAGGGCCAACTGGCCAAGCCCCATCAGTCCCAGCGGAATTGCATCGGCGGTTGACGCAACCCGAGTCAGCCCGGAACTGCGAATCGCCCAGATTGCGCAAGCGAATGTGCAGGCCAGCGCAAGATAAAGTACCCAGTCAGCATGGTCGTTTAATGCTCCATGCAACAGCATCATAGCGAAAGTCGCATCGCCCTATGATCAATGCCGGCTTCGTCAAAGACTTCACCATGCGCAACAAAGCCGTGACGGGCGTAGAAATTTAAGGCGGTCAGTTGAGCATTGAGCGCAAGCTGCCGATGTCCGGCTTTTATTCCGGCTTCTATTGCAGCCAATAGCAAGGCGTCGCCAATGCCTTGGCCCCGGTAGGCTTTTAGCACCGCCATGCGCCCGATGTGTCCATCGGGTAATAGCCGAGCAGTGCCGACCGCATTGCCGGTCCGATCTCGAGCAACAAAATGCAAACACTGAGCGTCCATGACATCCCATTCTTCTTCGGGTGCCACGGCTTGTTCATGTACAAATACCGCAGTACGAACCGCGCAGGCGGGTGTTTCTAGGCGATCCCAATCACCGCTTTCAATTGAAATCATGGGCCTCCAAATCCTTCGGTGCGTCTTCTAGCCATCCGGCTGCATGGAATTCTTGCAAGCTTTCTTGCGTGGGCTCGTCTTGTTGATTCGTATCGAGCCCGTGAGTGCAGAGGGCCTCGAGTGAGGCGGCGGTGAGGTGAAAGATCTCTCCCATGACCGCCGCTTGATTTTGACTGATCTGGCACGCTCGAACGCCCGGCGCAAAACGCACGAAATCGCCCTCGGCATCGCTGTCGCTATGGCTCCATTGCGTGGCAGCCAATCCCCAGGCTTGGCGGAGTTCGGTATCCGAGCGCTGTTCAATCCAAGTCATCAACTGTTGGCGTAAGGCGTCAACGTTATCGGGAGCGAATCCAGGGG
>JASFWN010000136.1:0-3447 GCA_050049295.1 Pseudomonadales bacterium | reverse complement strand
CATCCGTCTCGCCTGCCATTGCACGGTCGAATAGCTCGCTTACCCCCAGCCCGTGGTAGTCGCTATCCAGAGTAAAGAAGAATAGCTCCCAGCCAATAAAATAGCGGAACACGTCGGTCTTATTTCGGGTCGCCATCATCCGGCCATTCGGCGTAGTGATGCTGACTCGGTTTTTAGACACGCTTATCCAGTCGGGCGTCGGGCCTTCTGGCAATTCGACATTTACTCCTCGACGTGATGCCTCAGTGGTAACCAAGCCGTAACCCGGAATATTGAAGCGTGCGTTACTACCTTGTAGCTCGACCCAATAACCGTCGAGCAGGTCGACACGGTTGACCTCGCCAAGACTGACCCAGTCCGGTGCCGACCCTTTGGGGTACTCGCCCTTACGTTCTCCCTCAATTGCGATAGACAAGGATTTCGACCGGTTGTCCATGGTGACATGAGTTTTGTAGCTATACAGGTCACGTACCAAGGACTGGGCGTTTTCTGGCTTGGCGCGCTCAGCCAAGCCAGCCACGTCAAAACTGATCGCCACATAAGCCAGGTAGCTCAGAATGGCTAACGGAATGAAGAAGGCTCGCAGACGCTTTTTGTTAAACTCGCTGTGTGTTAACGCAAAGGTGCTCATGCGTGTTGCCCTCCCCCAATCAGACGGTTACGCGCAGCGCTTGAGATTTGATCCACCACAACGATGGTTAAGAACAGCAGTAGGAAAATTGCTGCAGCTTCATCAAACCGGCCTTTTCCCCAGGTGATGGCATTTCGCAACTCGTAGCCGATACCGCCGGCGCCGACAAAGCCCAGAATAGCTGAGGCGCGAATATTGACCTCAAAACGCAGCAGGGCATAACTCAAAAAGTTCGGCATCACTTGAGGCAATACCCCTAGCCACATGCGCTGGGTCCAACCAGCACCCACACTGGATAGACCCTCAATCGGCCGACGATCGACGTTTTCGACCACTTCCGAGAACAGTTTGCCAAGGGCACCAATGGTATGCAGTGCAATGGCAATCATGGCCGGGACAGGCCCACCGCCCATAATAAAAATCAAAATTAGTGCAATGACGATTTCTGGGATCGCCCGCAGAATATCCAGCACACGACGGACCACAGGGATCGCCGGCTCGTAAAAAGCCAAACCGCGGGTCGCCATGAACGCAAAAACCAAGCCTAAAATCGCGCCGATCAGTGTCGCCGCAGCGGCGATGTTGACGGTTTCAATCAGCGCAGGGAAAAATGTAACAAAATGACCTGGTAATTCAGTCGCTTTGTCAATCGCTTCGCCGGTAACTTCGGCTGGAAAATCAAATATTTGATTAATGCCGTCAGCAAACGAGCCTGCGTTGCGCTGATCGGCCAAGTTAAAGCCGGATAGCATGACCAAGATGAACAACAACAGCAAAATAGCCCCGTAGACACGGCGTTTACGGGTTAAGGCGAGGTAATCCTGTTGGATACTGGCTGAATTCATTTTTACATCTCAAAAAAAAGGCTGCCCCGAAAGGCAGCCTCTGCATCACAAGAATTACTGTGACTTCAACTTACGTGCTTCAACGATCACTTCATACGCGTCGTGAGTGATAGGCATCAAACCTTTTGCTTCACCCGACAGAACGCCGTATGCACAGTCAGGATCCATCGCGGGCAACGAAGCCATCAATGCTGTCATCTTGACCTTCGTGTCTTCAGGCAGTTCCTTACGCAGTACGATAGGACCTTCCGGAATCGGCTTTGACTGCCAAACTTGAACCAGATCGTTCATGTCGATTAAACCTGCGTCAACCGCCTTACGCAGTGCGCCTGAGTTGTAACCGTCTTCCCACTCACCCAGACCGTCGGCCCAAGTAACGCCAGCGTCGAAGTCGCCGTTAGCAACACCAACAATGGTCTGCTCGTGACCGCCAGAGAACTGAATGTCCCCGAAGTAGTCACCGGCATCCATGCTGTAACCAGCTGCAGGAATCTCAATTGAAGGGATCAAGTAACCAGAGGTTGAGTTCGGATCACCGAATGCGAATACCTTACCTTTCATGTCTTCAAGATCTTTGATGTTTGAGTCTTTACGGGCAAAGCCGACAGAGTAATAGCCGTAGCCACCGTCAACGTTAACCTTAACCAATATAGGCTCGACCGCATTTTCGTCGGTCAGGTAGATCTTTGCGTAAGAAGAAGCACCCAACCACGCCATGTCAAGGCTGCCGCCCAGGAGACCCTGGATAACGCCGTTGTAGTCCGCAGGTGCGAACAGCTTGGTTTCAACACCCAGTAATTCTTCAGACTTGGCACGCAAGCACTCATATGAATTCAGTCGATCCTGAGCGTTTTCACCGCCTAGAATACCGATGCGGAACTCATCAATTTTCGCGATACCGTGGCCATCAGCCATTGCGCTGAAGGCAGCTGAGGCAACTGCAACTGAAAGGATTTTCTTGATCATGGTCGATCTCCTAAGTTTTAAGTTAGACAGCGGCTCGTGCCGGTGTCGTTGGTTTTGAGAACGTGGTTTCGATGCTGGTAGAGGTCGCCGATTCGTTAAACGTCTCGTCCGCCCCATAGATATCGCGGGCGGTTGCCTCGCTAAGCTCGGTTGGCAGCCCGTCAAACACGACATGTCCATCACGCATGCCGATCACCCGATCGCAATAACGGCGAGCGGTATCCAGGGTGTGCAGGTTGCAAATCACAGTGCGATTGTCCTGCTCGTGAATGTCACGCAGGGTCTGCATAACAATCTGTGCATTCATGGGATCCAAAGAGGCGATTGGCTCATCAGCTAAGATCAAGTCGGGGTCTTGCATTAGCGCACGGGCGATGGCGACCCGCTGTTGCTGACCACCGGATAGAGCTTCGGCACGCTTGATCGCATGCTCTTCGATGCCCAGGCGCTCCAAAATTTGAATCGCACGCTCCAGATCCGATTCTGGAAACAAGCTGAACAAGGTGGTGATTAACCCCTGTTCGTTCAGCTTGCCGAACACCACGTTAGACACCACGTCTAAACGAGGCACCAAATTGAATTGTTGGAAAATCATCGCGCACTGGGCCTGCCAAGCGCGGGAATCGGCGCCTTTCAATTTCAAGACGTCTTGGCCGTTGAAATTAATTTGACCGTTCGAAGCATCTGTAAGGCGATTGATCATGCGCAGCAACGTTGACTTGCCGGCACCTGAGCGCCCAATGATACCTACCAAAGAAGGGCCTTGGATATCGAAGGACACATTGTTCACAGCAGTTTTTTCGCCAAATGTCTTAGTAAGGTTTTGAATAGAGAGCGTTTGCTCGGGCATTGGTACTGACCTCGTCTTCGTGCGAAATTGAAGATGAGGTAAACACATGACACTTAAGTTTCGCTTTTATGAACATTTTGTGACGCGTCAATTTCACATAAATGGTGACTCTTTCTTCCCAAAATTCACATGAACTTCACAGACGCACCGCTTCT
>JASFWN010000135.1:0-3465 GCA_050049295.1 Pseudomonadales bacterium | reverse complement strand
AGAATCGGCTCGCCTCTTGGCCGGCCAAATGAATCAACAGCGGTGGCACACCGGGTTGGCACAAAAATCTGCGCCTGCACGGCTAGCCAGTTATTTACTGCGCTTGTCGGAACATCAGAGGCGCCGCGGCCTATCTGAAACCTATTTGACCTTGCCGTTGTCGAGAACGGATACGGCCAACCTACTGGGACTGGCTTTAGAAACAACCAGCCGCCTACTCAGTAAGATGCGCAGTGATCAGTTAATTCACCTCGACGGCCGAACTGTGGAGCTTCTAGATAAAGGCCGCTTGGAAAAGTTAGAGCGGGATTTAACCCCGCCTGACGCTAAGGCAATCTAGGCGGATCTAACTTCAAATACAGAGACATGCGAAATAAATCTGCCAACGAATTTGCTTCCATTTTTTCCATGACTCGAGCTCGGTGAATTTCCACGGTCCGCTGGCTAACACCTAACTCAAGACCCATAATCTTGTTG
The DNA here is from genome assembly GCA_050049295.1 of Pseudomonadales bacterium. Taxonomy (GTDB): domain Bacteria; phylum Pseudomonadota; class Gammaproteobacteria; order Pseudomonadales; family Litorivicinaceae; genus Litorivicinus. The sequence goes on along the minus strand of JASFWN010000135.1, from coordinate 2,988 downwards.
GCTTTACCCTCGACTAACAACGCGATCACGTCGCGCTCACGCGGCGTCAATCGATCATAACGCTGTTGGGCAAGCGTGGCTTCTGCGTGAGACACCACCACTTGATGGGCCTGTTCCAGTGCTTTAGCCACTGTTTCCAGAAGTTCGGTCTGCCTAATGGGCTTTAACAGGTAATGGAGGGCGCCTGCCCGCATGGCACGAACCGCGTTTTCCACGTCATCCATCGCAGTCACAAAAATGATAGGCTGGTTGCAGCCTTTGTCATGGAACGCGTTTTGTACCTCGATGCCATCCATCTTCGGCATACGCATGTCCAACAAAACGCAGCACAGCTCGTCAGGTTTTACGACTTCCAAAAAGTCAGGACCGTTGGAAAATACGCGCACCTCAACATCAAGTTCGGCTAGGCTTTCCCGCAGCTGCGCGCAAACGACTTCGTCGTCATCAACGATGTATATGATTTGTTGCGTTTGATTCATACCGCGCTTAGCACCATAGTTGTGTCTCCAGAAGTATAACGGAATACGAACCCGTGCAAAGGCGAACTTTCTTGACCCTACAGACGCTAGGTGCTGCCAACGACAACTTCGTCAAACAGGCCATTCTGGTCATGATCGGATTCGGACTGATTCAGTACCCTGGACCAGCCAGCCTTTGGACCAACGCGGCGTCCGGCTTGTTCATTCTACCGTTCTTATTGTTATCAACCCGAGCCGGTCGATGGGTGGCGCAAAACGATCTTCGCGCCGTCTTGATCCGAGTAAAGGCCCTAGAGATTGGCTGTGCAACACTCGCTTGCGCTGGTTTGTTATTTGGCAATGTGTATCTGTTACTAGGCGCACTGACGTTACTGGGTGTTCAGAGTGCATTTTTTGGGCCTGCTAAATTCAGTTGGCCCGCGCGGACCGAGTCGGGCGAGGACTTACCCAAGGTCACCGGAAGCATCGAGGCGTTAACCTTTTTGGCTATCTTGTTGGGCAGTCTGGTCGGCGGAGCGATGGTTGAGAACACACTGGGACTGGCGGTCTTAGTGATGAGCACTGCAACGCTGGGCCTGCTATGCGCAATCCGCTTACCCGCTGTGCCCGTTACGGACACCGCTGGGGTACGGCGTTATACAGACCAAGCTCAGACGGTGCAGGCGCGACGGCTGATTTCGTGGTTTTGGTTCTTAGGCGCCAGTTACTTGACCCAATTGCCCTTGCTCGCCAACGACATTATGAACCTAGCGCCGCAGCAAGTGAGCTATCTGTTAGCCGCCTTTGCAGTCGGTGTTGGGGTGGGTTCAAAGCTGGTTCCCTGGGTTGGGAACGCTGCTTTGCGTCTAGGAATATCCATGATGATCGCCGCCGGCTTTGCATTGCCATGGGTCGCAGGCACAGGTCTAGTCGCCGGATTATTCCTTTTGGCCATCGTCGGACTGGCGGGCGGATTGTACGTTGTGCCGCTGTACGTATGGATGCAGCAAAACTTGAGTGCCGCTGAGCTGGCTCAGGCGATCGGCCTGAATAATCGCCTGAATGCGATTTTGATGGTGGCCTCTGCTGGATTTGGCATTTTAACCCTGACGCTATTGAGTGCCCCTAGCACGCTGTATTTTATGCTGCTACCGGCCCTGACACTATTATGGCTACCCTCAGCCTTTCGGTTCGATCCTAACCCTGCTCAGGATCTTGATCGAATTTAGCGCAGTATTCCGCCAGTTTTTGTCCCAGCTCATCCATCTCGTCGGTTTTGGGCGGGGGCATCTGTAAGTAAAAGCCTTGCTCTTTGATGTTTTCCAGAACTTCGGATGCATCAGCTCGGGCGAGTTTGCGCTCGGCAGTCATGGGAATGACCATCACCTCTACCGGTGTACCAAATTGCGTCAACAGGGCTTCAGGCACTCGAGCTAGGTCTTCCTTACGATCGACGTACAGATACATCTCATCCTTGCGTTTGCTCTTATAGACCTGAACTAACTGCGTCATAGAATCCTCTCTAACAATTCCGCGCGCCAGCCGCTCGGACCTGACCGTCCTAACGCCCAGCGTTCAATATCTCTTCGTTTTGCCAAAAACTCCGGCACCAAACCATGAGTTTCAGCGACTTTCACAATGTCTGCCTTTAATGCCTTTTGAGCATTCTTTTGTGCGCTGGTGGGTCGCTTCGGCGCTGGCAATGCTTCCTCTGCCGGCAATCCTTGAGCCTCTTCAAACACCCTGCGCATCGCATCGGCATAATGTTTGAAGCTCGACCGAGCCCCTTCTAGCTTCATCGGCTGTTTTGGCCATTCTGCGGCAGCGGCCAACGCCAACAAAAACTCATCACGGGCGACTCGTGATCGAGCAGCATTCGTACTCCGGGCCACTTGTTCGCGCCAGTGCACCAAGGCACGAGCGGTCGTCAACCCCCGACCATCTAGGTGGTGTAAGCCTTTCATGCGATCCATCGGATCCAAGTCACCAGACAAATGTGCACGGATACGATCAATGGCTAACTGCTGTTCTTCGACCAGCCAACTCAAACGGTCCAAGTCAACTAAGCGCTCACGTTGCCGACCGGCGATTTCGGGCAAATAAATGACGTCTTGGGCCGCGTAGTCCAATAGATCCCGAGCTAAGGGGCGAATCGTCCAATCGTTTCTGGATTTGGACTTATCGAGGCCGGGAAAACCGTGTGACTGTACCAAAGCATCCAGCCCCATAGAAATCGGACCACCTAGGCAAGCTTGAGCAATTTGCGTATCAAAATAAGGCGTTGGTTGTACGTCGAAATGCCGTGCAAACAACTCGAGATCTTCGAATCCAGCGTGCATCACCTTGGTTTGGTCAGGATTTTTCATCCATTCAGAAAACCCTGACCAATCCATGTCAGCCAGCGGGTCAATCAGCGCAACCGATTGAGCATTACCAACCTGAATCAGGCCAGGCACAGGCCAAAAGGTCGTCTCACGGACAAACTCGGTATCAACACCGACACTGTCCCCAGTGATTTGTAGAGCGTGAT
>JASFWN010000134.1:0-3468 GCA_050049295.1 Pseudomonadales bacterium | reverse complement strand
GACCGGCTAAACGCGCGTCAACAACGTATGCGAGCTCTGGAGGCTGAGAACAAAGATCTTCGTCAGTTGCTCAAGGCAACGGAGCGCTTTGATGATGAGTTTGTTCATGCCGAAGTGTTGGCCCATTCACCGGATCCATTTATTAAGCGTCTGACTGTCAATCGTGGCTTTAATGCCAAGGCAGCGCCCGGGCAAGCGGTGGTGGATACACAGGGCTTGGTTGGCCAAGTGGTCGAAGTGGGAAGTTTATCCAGCCAAGTATTGTTGCTCACCGATCCGGCTCATCAAGTTCCGGTCGAAGTGGCTCGCAGCGGTTTTAAAGCCATTGCCCGAGGGCTGGGCAACAGCGAACAACTTGAGCTGCTGAACGTGCCGCCCACGGCGGAGATTAAGGTCGGCGATTTGCTACAAACCAGTGGCTTAGGTCAGCGCTTCCCGGCCGGCTACCCGGTGGCACGCGTCGTTGAAGTCGTGCGTGAGCCGGGTAAGGCCTTTGCGAAAATTACGGCTTCTCCCATTGCTCGAACCGCTCGTTTGAGCCGAGTCATGCTGGTTTATCGAACACAAACGGCCCGTGACCGGGCGTTGGCCGCCCTCGAGGTGATCCCGAGTACGCGTTGATGGGCCCCGTATTCCCGATTGTGACTCTGGGCCTCGCTCTATTTCTTTCCGCGATTCCTCTGCCGATGGGGCATCAGCACTGGATGCCGGCTTGGCTGTGCTTGGTGGCGTTTTGGCTGGTGTTGCATCAGCCTCGCTACATGACCGTTTTGATTGCTTGGTCCGTGGGGTTGGTCTGCGATCTGATTCTCGGTGCACCCTTGTCATCCAGTGCCTTTGGTTTGGCGGTGGCGGTTTACCTAGCGGGCTTATTCCGACTGCGCCTTCGTCATCTGGCCATCGCGCAACAATTAGTGGCCTGTGGTGTCTTCGTGTTTGTGGCGCTCCAGATAGCTTTGTTGATACGGGTGATGGTGGGTCTTCAGGCCCATCCCATGCCTATTTTGATAACGGTGCTGGCGAGCGTGGCTTGCTGGCCAGTTTTGGCCTTGGGATTGAGTAGCATCGCTCGAAGAATCAACGGAGAAGCGCCGTGAAATTAATCTTAGCCAGCCAATCACCTCGTCGCCGTCAGATGATTGAGTGCCTGGGTTTACAGCCCGACATTCAACCTGCCGATATCGACGAGACTCCGCCAGCCAATGAGGCGCCACTGCCCCATGTTATTCGGCTGGCTCGAGCGAAGGCCCAGGCGATTGAAAGCAAAGACCGTGTTCTGGCGGCCGATACCATCGTGGTTTTGGGTCAGCGGATTCTGGGAAAGCCTCGAGATTTTGAAGATTTCTGCGACATGATGCGTGCCTTGTCCGGGCAAACGCACCAGGTCCATACCGCGTGGTGTTTGCGTCACGATCAGGTGTTAACCGAGGGTGTTGGTACCACCTCAGTTACCTTTGCCAGCTTGTCCGATTTGCAAATCCAGGCCTACTGGGACAGTGGAGAACCCCAGGACAAAGCCGGCGGTTATGGTATTCAGGGAATGGGTGGTTTGTTCGTTGAGCGCATCGAAGGAGACTTTAATAATGTCGTGGGTTTGCCTCTTCGTGAGGTAGCCTTTGCTCTGGCAGAAAGTGGTTTGAACCCTTGGAATCTTGATGCGCGGTGAACTCTTAATCAACGTGACCCCACAGGAAACGCGTGTGGCGGTGATTGAAAACGGTATGTTGCAAGAATTGCACACCGAACGAACCCGTGCCCGCGGATTGGTGGGTCAGATATACATGGGCCGGGTAGTCCGTGTATTGCCCGGTATGCAGGCGGCTTTTATCGATATTGGCCTAGAGCGCAGTGCGTTCATTCATGAAAAAAATCTGCGCGGTGATTTGGATCAGCCGATTACTTCAAAGGTTCACGAGGGGCAGGCCCTTCGAGTTCAAATTGAAAAGGATCCGATCGGTGACAAAGGGGCGCGGCTCACGGCACAGGTCAGTTTACCCGCACGGTATTTGGTGTTTATGCCGGATGCTGATCACATCGGTGTGTCCGCTCGAATCGAAGACGAAGCCGAGCGAGAGCGGCTGAAAAATCTGGTTCAGCAAGAGGCGGGTGACATGGGCGGTTTTGTCGTTCGAACGGCCGCCGAAGGGGTCAGCGAAGTAGAGCTGCTAGCCGATATTCGCTATCTAAAAAAGAAATGGGCCAGCATTCAGAGCGCCACCCAAGCCGCGGGTAAGGTGCCTAGGCTTTTGCACGAAGAATTGCCTTTGGCGTTGCGGGCCTGCCGCGATTTGATACAGCAAGACACCGAAGTGGTTCGGATCGACTCGAGTGAGACGTTCCAGGCGGCCAAGGCCTTTTGCGAAGTGGCTGAGCCTGAGGTCTTGGACAAGCTGCAGTGGTATCCGGGCGAGCGTCCCTTGTTTGACCTGTATTCAGTCGAAGAAGAAATCCGGCGGGCGCTGGCGCGTCGTGTCGATCTAAAGAGTGGCGGCTATCTGATCGTTGATCAGACCGAGGCCATGACCACGATCGACGTCAATACCGGTGCCTTTGTTGGGCAACGAAACCTCGAAGAAACCATTTTCAAAACCAACCTAGAAGCGGCGAATGCGATCGGGCGGCAGCTTCGTCTGCGTGGCTTAGCTGGCATCATCATTGTCGACTTTATTGATATGGTGGATGACGAGCATCAAGCGGCGGTGCTTCGGACGCTCGAAAACAACCTGCGCAAAGATCCGATGCGCCATCGAATTTCGGGTATCTCTGAATTGGGCTTGGTCGAAATATCTCGCAAACGAGTGAGAGAGTCGCTGGGTGGCCAACTATGCGAGCCGTGCATCACTTGTCAGGGTCGAGGTCGGATTCGAACCGCTGAAACCGTTGCCTTTGACCTGTTCCGAGATATTTTGCGGGAAGCGCGAGCTTACCAAGAGCCTCAATCTATGTTGGTGCTGGCTCATCCCAGAGTGGTGGACTTCATATTGGAGAATGAAACCGATCAATTGGCGGATCTAGAGGCCTTCATCAAGCGTTCAATTCGATTACAAGAAGCGCCTGAATACACCCCCGAGCAATACGATGTGGTGCCTTGTTAATGAGTATTAGGGTCTTTCTCGCCTGGGTTTTTGCGCTTCTATTATTGGTTTTTGCGTTGCTGACCCTGGCATTGCGGGTCGCCTTGCCGAGCAACCCAGAATGGGTCAATCAAATACTGTCAAAAATTCATAGCCAGCGCCCAGTCGATGTCAAAGTAGAGCGATTGGAGCTCAGTTGGCGCGGGCTCAATGCGGTTGTTTTAGCCCAGCAAGTGACCGCCACGCAGGGCGCAACGAGTCTGAGTTCGGAACGCGTCGAGTTGCAATTGGATCTGCTTCGCTCGATCTCAGATCGGGCACCTCGGTTTGATCAAATTTTGTTGATTGGGCTGGATGTGGCTTTACCCGTTAGCGGTTCCGGTCGGCCGCAGGA
>JASFWN010000133.1:0-3494 GCA_050049295.1 Pseudomonadales bacterium | reverse complement strand
TTGGTGACTACGGTGACGAATATGTCCGCATCGCTTTGATCGAAAATGAACATCGTACGCGTCAAGCCATCCGCGGCATCAAGAAGATGCTACAGAAAGACGCAGCCAACGCCGCGTAATCAAGGAGACTACATTGCAACCCATTCGAATCGGTCTGTGCGGCCTAGGAACTGTCGCCCAGGGAACCTTGGCGGTATTACGTCGTAATCAATCAGAGATCGAACGCCGCATTGGACGACCCATTCAAGTCACTCGCGTTGGCACGCGTTCAGATAAGCCGGGCGTTGATTTGTCTGACGTGGCAGTTGATCGCAATGTTTTAGACGTCGCCAAGGCCGATGACGTTGATATTGTCGTTGAATTGATTGGTGGATACGACACGGCCAAAGACATCGTGCTGGATGCGATTTCTGCCGGTAAAGGTGTGGTGACAGCCAACAAAGCCTTGGTTGCAGTGCATGGCAACGAAATTTTTGATGCCGCGCGCCAAGCGGGCGTGATGGTGGCTTTTGAAGCGGCGGTAGCCGGCGGCATTCCGATCATTAAGTCCATCCGGGAAGGTTTGTCAGCCAACCGTATCCAATGGTTAGCGGGCATCATTAATGGAACCGGCAACTTTATTTTGACCGAGATGACTGAAAAGGGACGTGCTTTTGACGAGGTCTTGGCTGAGGCGCAGGCGTTAGGCTATGCCGAAGCGGATCCGACCTTTGATGTTGAAGGCATCGACGCGGCCCACAAGTTAACGATTTTGGCTTCGATCGCCTTTGGAATCCCGCTGCAGTTCGATAAGTGCTACACCGAGGGCATCAGCAAATTGACGCCTTTGGACATTGAAAAAGCCGAGCAGCTTGGCTTCCGTGTTAAGCATTTGGGCATCGCCCGTCGCACCGACAAGGGCATCGAGCTTCGAGTGCACCCAACCATGATGCCCAAGCAGCATCTGCTGTCGAATGTGAATGGCGTGCTTAACGCGCTGTATGTTCAGGGCGATGCCGTTGGCCCGACTAGCTATACCGGCCCAGGCGCCGGTAGCGAGCCAACCGCCAGTGCCGTCGTCGCCGATATTGTGGATGTGGCACGGACACTCACAGCAGATCCGAAAAACCGCGTACCGCACTTGGCGTTCCAGTCTAGCCATCTGTCTGAAGAGCCCATTTTATCGATTGGTGATGTGACCAGTGCGTATTACCTGCGCTTGCAGGTCAAAGACAACCCAGGCGTGTTGGCCCGAATTACCGGCGTGCTGGGTCAGCATGGCATCAGTATTGAGTCGATCGTCCAAGAGAAAGGCTCGAAAGGGCAGGACGGTGTCCCGGTCATTATTCTGACCGGTAGCGTAATGGAAGCTGAAATGAATCGTGCCTTGGCTGAGATCGAAGCATTGGATTCGGTTTACGAGCCGGCGGTGAAGGTCCGCGTGGAGAACTTGGCATGATGCGTTATGTTTCAACTCGCGGACAGTCCGAGTCGCTCGATTTTGAGGGCGTTTTGCTACGAGGTTTGGCACCAGATGGGGGCCTGTATGTGCCCGAAAGCTTGCCCCAGTTTTCTCCCGAGCAACTGCGCGAATTCGCAAAGCTCAGCTATGCCGAGCTGGCATTGGAAATCACTTGGCCTTTTGTCGAGGGTTTTATGCCCAAAGACGAATACGCTGCACTGCTCAAAGAAACCTACGCAGAGTTTCATCATCCGGCGGTTGCGCCGCTAAAACAGTTGGACAGCAATCTGTGGTTGCTGGAGCAATTCCACGGTCCGACCCTGGCGTTTAAAGACTTCGCGTTGCAGTTGCTCGGCCGACTGCTGAATCTGGCGCTGGCCCGTAAGGGTGAGCGTGGCGTCGTGATGGGCGCAACCAGTGGTGATACCGGATCGGCTGCAATCGAGGGTTGTAAGCACGGAAATCAGTTAGACGTCTTTATTTTGCATCCGCACGAGCGTGTTTCTGAGGTACAGCGGCGTCAAATGACGACGGTGCTGGATGACAATGTGTTTAATATCGCGTTGCTAGGCGATTTTGACGATTGTCAGGCCATGGTTAAAGCCAGCTTCAATGATCAGGCATTTCTCGACGGTCGCCGTTTGATTGCGGTTAATAGCATCAATTGGGCCCGGGTGATGGCGCAGATCGTCTATTTCTTTTATGCCGGTCTACGCCTGGGTGCACCGGAGAAGGCGATCTCGTTCTGCGTTCCCTCGGCCAACTTTGGGCATATGTTTGCCGGACATTTGGCCAGCAAAATGGGCTTACCCATCGATCGTTTTGTGGTGGCCACGAACCACAATGACGCCTTGGATCGTTCGATCAAGGGTGGAGTCTTATCGCGTCAGGCGCTTAAGCCCTCGTTGTCTCCGTCAATGGATATCGTAGTTTCGTCAAACTTTGAGCGATTGCTGTATTCCTTGTCCGGTGACAACGCCGACATGATTGCCACCCTGATGCAGGATTTTGCTAGCGAGGGTCATGCAGAAATCCCAGCGGTCATCATGCAGGCGGCGCAGAACCTTTATTCTGGTGCAGTCAGCGATAATGAGACCGTGGCGACAATCAAACGTTGGCATCAGCAATCTGGCGAAGTACTGGATCCGCATACCGCCATTGGTGTTCGAGTCGCCGAGGATCATGTGAACGACAGTCCCATGGTCTGCATGGCGACCGCGCATCCGGCCAAGTTTGCCGACGCTGTCGTGGCAGCAGGCTTAGAAGCCTCGGCCTTGCCGGTCAGCATGCAGGACCTGATGCAGCGTGATGAGCGCTACCAGGTTCTTCCTAACGACCTGTCTACGGTGCAGAACTACCTGCGCGAGCAGTTACAGAGCGCCAGTTAACCTTGGCCTTTGTCGCCCGCTCCCAATCTCGTGCGGTCTTTGATCGGGCATTGAGTTTGGGCGCGAGCGGCATCCAAGCCCGAATTTTAGCGGGCCGACTACCCGATTCAGCGGCCGAGAACCTAGCAGGGCTGTTTACTCCCCACCTCAAGCATTTGGTGTCACCCAATCGCCTTGCTGACATCCAAGCGGCGGTTGAGCGCTTGGCTCATGCCGTTATGCACGGTGAGCGGATCGGCATCCTGACCGATTACGATGTCGACGGTGTCACCAGTCATCTGGTATTGCTGACGGCATTGCGCGATCACTTTGGCGTCGATCATGCGCAGTTGGACAGTTTCATTGGTCATCGAATTCATGACGGGTATGGTATCTCAGAGAATCTGGTTGAGCGGATCCTGAACCAACCGCAGCGACCGGCCGTGATTATTACGGCTGACTGCGGTTCGTCTGATCAACCACGAATAAAATTGCTGGCCGAGGCCGGAGTCGATGTCATTGTGGGTGATCACCATGCGATCCCAAGTGAGGGCATCCCCAGTTCCGCTTTAGCGGTCGTAAATCCCACCCGAGCGGATTGTGATTACCCCGATTCATCGATTGCTGGGGTCATGGTCAGTTGGTTAATCATGAGTGCCTTACGGGCCAAGTTGATTGACTTAAAG
>JASFWN010000132.1:0-3510 GCA_050049295.1 Pseudomonadales bacterium | reverse complement strand
GGTTGAACCAGTCAGTGTCCATGGCTCGAGCAGGCGCCTCGGTGGTACACATCGGTGCCTGCGGTCCAGATGCCGATTTTTGTTTGCAAGAATTGAGTGACGCCGGCGTCGAGTTAGCGGTGGATCGGACTCGGCCAGTTTCAGGGCAGGGGGTGATCTACGTCGATCCGACGGGTGAGAATCAAATTGTCTTATTACCCGCGGCGAACTTAGAGATTACCCCGCAACAAATCAGCCAAGGTCTGGAGGCGATGGATTGCCAGGACTGGTTGGTTTTACAAAATGAAACCAATTTACAAGTCGAGGCGGCCAAACTGGTTCGCGGTTTAGGTGCTCGAGTGGCCTACAGTGCGGCGCCTTTTGAATCCCACGCACTGGCCGAAATCCTGCCCCATGTCGACCTAGTGGCAATGAATCATGGTGAAAGTGAGCAGGCCATGCAAGCCCTTGGGTCACAGCCTGAACGGTGGGGCTGTCAGGTTCTGATCACCCTGGGCAGTCAGGGGGCCAAGTTTTTTGATGGTCAGCAGTGGTTCGAACAGCCGGCCATGGCGGTTGCGCCAGTGGATACGACCGGGGCCGGGGATACGTTTTTTGGTTATTTCATCGCGCATTTGGATCAAGCGGGGCCGCAGCAGGCGCTCAATCTAGCCACTCAAGCGTCTGCCATTCAGATCACGCGCCCCGGTGCAGCCAGCGCCATCCCAAGGTTGGACGAATTGGCATGAGCACACCATGGATTTTGGATACCGACCCAGGGATTGATGATGCCTTGGCTCTGTTCTACCTGCTGGGTGAGGCATCGGTCGAGATTGTTGGGCTCACCACGGTATTTGGTAATGTGGATATCGATCGAACCACTCGTAATGCACGTCAGTTGTTGGACTTAGCGCAGCATTCAGCCTGGGTCGCGCGCGGTGCCTCACGGCCCTTGCAAATCCTGCCTAATCCCCCGGCAGACTTTGTACATGGTGTGGAGGGGCTGGGAGATGAACAGCTTCCGCCACCGATCTCACAGGTGTATCCACAAACGGCCGCTCAGGCCATTGTCGAGGCTTCAAAGCGCATCGAACCTCTGCACTTGGCGCCGGTTGGCCCCTTGACTAACGTGGCTCAAGCACTGCAATTGGAGCCGGAGCTTGTCGAACGAATGGCTGGCCTGACGATCATGGGAGGGAATCTGGATTCTCAGGGGAACGTCAGTCAGCACGCCGAGGCCAATATTTGGAACGATCCGCATGCCGCGCGTCAGGTACTGCGAGCGGGTTGGCCGATTCGGCTCGTCGGGCTGGATTGCACCTCGACCATACAATTGACCGAATCCGATTTTGAGGATTTACCAGGCGCCGCCGGCCAAATTTTGCGGCGTGCGGCCGGCAGCTATATCAATTTCTATCGCGCTCAGGGATTTCAAGGTTGTCAACTTCACGATCCCGCCGCCGTCATGGCTGGGATTGCGCCTGAGTTGTTTGACTGGGAAGCCACAGGAGTCGACGTCATCTGTGAGGGCTCTGATGTCGGTCGAGTTGTCCGCGATTCGTCGGCACCGCTCATTCAAGTCGCCATGGGCTGTGATGTGCCGGCAGTCAAAGCGCGTTTTCTCTCACGGCTAAAGTCGACATTAGAAAGGTTAAGCCGCTAGCCCACCTAAACCGAATTAGTCTATAATCCGGCCACGGATTTTTAGGGCCTCCGGGCCAAAGGCGAGAGATTGCACATGTTAAAGAAACTGATTGCTGTAGTAGCTGTGGTAGGCACCGTAATGAGTGCTTGGGCTCTGACGGCCAAAGAAGAAATGATCGTGAACCGGATTATGCATTCTGCGACTGTCTGTGTGGCAGGTGACGCGTGCTCGGGGCAGGACGCGCCGGCAGCAACAACGGTAGCTGCGGCTGCACGTGCTGGCGATCAGGTATACAACACCGGTTGTGCGGCATGCCACGCATCGGGTGCAGCGGGTGCGCCGAAGACAGGCGATGCAGGCGCTTGGGCCGATCGTCAAGCACAGGGTATCGACACCTTGGTTAAGCATGCCTATGAAGGTTACAAAGGTATGCCGGCTAAGGGCTTATGTGCAGACTGCAGCGAAGACGAAATTCGTGGTGCGGTCGACTACATGATGAGTCAACTGTAATCGCAGCATTGCTGATTCGAAAAGGCCGGTTTCTTCCGGCCTTTTTTATGCCTAGCGATTAATCAAAAGAGGCGAATAAACTGGCCAAAGTGGACTCGCCCTTGGCACGCTTTTGTTCTTCGCTGACGGGAGTTTTACCTTCCCAGAAAACATGCTCATCGGGCAATTCTTCCAGAAACCTGGAGGGTGAGGTTTCAACTTTTTCGCCGCCCATGCGGCGACTGTTGCAGTAGGTGATCTTCAGTTCCCGCATCGCTCGGGTAACGCCTACATAAGCCAGGCGTCTCTCCTCTTCGATGTTATCGCTCTCAATGCTGTTTCGATGGGGAAGGATGTTTTCCTCGCAGCCAATCAAAAAGACATAGGGAAACTCCAGTCCCTTTGAAGCGTGTAGCGTAGCCAACTGAACTCGATCGCTGTCGTCCTCCTCTTCTTGACGTTCGAGTAGGTCTCGCAGCACCAGTTTTCGAATTGAAGCTTCAACGGCAGTCTCGTCAGCCGCCTCACTGGGCTCGTCTTGACCTTCGAGTTCTTCGAAATCCTCTTCTTCCGCCGCATAAAGGTCCTTTCGAATGGCATCAAGTAAGAATTGGAAGTTGGCGACTTTTCGTTCGCCCTGCGCCTCGGTATTGGATTCGCTCCGGAGATAATCCTCGTAACCAATTTCGACGAACAACTCCATGATTGCGCGCAAACCGTTGCCCTCGTCCAGCGCCTTGCGTTTTTCCCAAATCATTTCGGCGAAGTTCAACAGGCGTTGGTACTGGGCTTCGTTCATCTGCTGAGCCAGCCCTAATTCATCCATGCAGCTCAGCAAGGGTTTATCACGGTCTCGAGCGTATTCACCCAGCCGTTCCAGTGTCGCGATGCCAATGCCCCGACGGGGTGTATTGATGATGCGCAGTAAGGCGTTGTCATCGTCAGGGTTGAGCAATAACCGCAAATACCCCATCGCGTCACGGATCTCACTGCGGCTAAAAAAGCTGGTCCCGCCAGTCATTTTGTAGGGCACTTTGTACTGTTGCAGGCGAATTTCCAGTTGGCGGGCCTGGAAATTAGAGCGGTACAAAATAGCGTAATCACGATAGTGACTGTTGGTGCGCAGACGATGATCGATGATGGCGCCAGCGACCCTTTCAGCCTCGGCCTCTTCATTGGCGCAGGCCATGATCTGGATGTCCTCGCCTTCACCTTTATCTGACCACAACGTTTTTTCATGCTCGTGGGGATTGTTGGCGATTAAGTGGTTTGCAGATTTCAGAATGCCGTTGGTCGAGCGATAGTTTTGTTCTAGCTTGACGACAGTCAGGTTTGGATAGTCTTTGCCCAGTTCAAAAAGGTTTTCAGGCCGTGCACCGCGCCACGCGTAGATCGAC
>JASFWN010000131.1:0-3538 GCA_050049295.1 Pseudomonadales bacterium | reverse complement strand
TATTTTTCCAATAGCGGCCAGCCCATATTGGCTAATCGATCATGCACACTTTGGGCGCTGTCCATGGGGTCGATGGGTGTGGTCATCCGACCGAGGATAGCGCCCGTATCCAGCCCTTCTTCGATCCGCATTAGATCGACACCGGTCTCTTTGTCACCCGCCTCGATCGCTCTTTGAATCGGGGCTGCGCCTCGCCAGCGCGGTAGCAAAGAGCCGTGTAAATTGACGCAGCCCAGTCGAAAGCCATGCACAATGGCACTCGGCAGCAACAAGCCGTAAGCCGCGACCACGAACAGATCGGCACCACAGTTAAGTAAGGTTTCAACGGCTTCAGGTTCTTTGAAGCTTTGCGGTTGATGGACAGGTAAGCCCGCTTCCAGTGCGACTTGTTTGACTGGGGAGGCGGTTAATTTTCTGCCGCGTCCAGCGGGCCGGTCCGGCTGCGTCCAAACCCCCATTACTTCTGCGTTCTGAATTAATCCTTTGAGCGCAGGTACGGCAAAGTCAGGGGTGCCGGCGTAAGCAATTTTCATATCAGGCACGTTTTTGTGCGCGATGGATCTTTTCCAATTTACGTTGGATTCGGTCGCGCTTTAAATTCGACAGATAATCGACGAAGAGTTTGCCAGCCAGATGGTCGCATTCATGTTGAATACAGACGGCCAGTAGCCCCTCGGCTTCCATTTCGAAAGCCTCGCCTTGCTCATTTAAGGCCTCAATTTTGACTCGCGCAGGTCGGGTGACTTCTTCGTAGAAGCCGGGTACCGAAAGGCACCCCTCTTGATAGCCAAATAGCTCATCCGTCAGCGGAGTGATCTGCGGATTGATGAAAACCCGCGGTTCGCTGGCGTCCTCAGACAGGTCCATAACGATAACGCGTTCGTGAACGTCGACTTGGCTCGCTGCCAGGCCAATGCCTTGCGCTTCATACATGGTGTCAAACATATCTTTGACCAGTGTTTGAATGCGTGTGTCTACCGTTTCGACCTCTTTGGCCACGGTGCGCAATCGTTTGTCAGGGAACTCAAGAATATTGAGCACAGCCATCAGTACTAGACCTCGAAAAGGGTAAAATTCAAATCCGTTGCTAATCTTATCATTAAGTCCGTGACTGCGGGCGTTGCAAGGAACAACAGGATGAGATGTGCACATTGGTTAGTAGGCGCCTGCATGGCTGCCGCTGCTGCCACTTCAAACAGCAGTGATCTGCGATCGGATCACCCCGAACAATACACCGTCGTTCGTGGGGACACGCTGTGGGATATTTCTGCGCGATTTTTGCAGTCACCCTGGCTATGGCCTGAAATCTGGCAGGCGAATCCAAGCATTCAAAATCCTCATCTGATTTATCCGGGTGACCAGGTGAGACTGGTTTATGTTCAGGGCCAGCCTAGATTGGTTATTGATCGAAACGGCGTGGTCAAGCTGTCGCCTCGGGCTCGTGTTGAACCTCTGGCGGGCGCAATCCCAACCTTGCCGTACAACGTGATTGCCCCTTATTTGAATGGCAATCAGTTTGTCGCTCCAGGCGAGCTTGAAGCAGCGCCCTACGTGGTCGGCCAGCGCGACGGGAACATATTAAGCGCCGACGGCGATGTGGCTTATGTCAAAGGCGAGGCCGTTTTTGGGTTAGATTTGTATGGCGTTTACAGAAAAGGCCGAAGCTTCTTTGACCCAACTACGGGCGAGTTATTAGGTGTCGAAGCCGTTGAGGTTGGCCATGCAGACGTTTACAGCCGCGGTGGTGGTTTTACTCGCGTAAGTTTAGATCAGGCCAGTCGCGAGATCCGCCCCGGGGATCGCCTGTTGCCGCGACCACCAGAGGAGACCGCTGACTTCGTGCCCTCTTCCCCGCCGGCTCAAGCACGCGGCGAAATACTCTCCGTTATCGATGGTGTTGAGCAGGTCGGTCAATACGATGTTGTGGTGCTTAATTTAGGGCGCGACCAATCGATACAGGCCGGTAACGTGATGGCCATCTATCGTGAAGGCCAAACTTTAGCGGACCCGGTGACTGGGCAGCCGATCCAGTTGCCCGATGAACGCAGTGGTTTAGCGATGGTGTTTCGCGTGTTCGACCGGCTCAGTTATGCACTGATTTTAGAAGCCTCGCGGGCAATGACATTGGGTGATTCTGCACGATCGCCCTAGACAGGGTTTGTAGTCTTGATCTGATTTGTTGTCAGAAGGCTAGTCAGGATTCCTGCGTCAACGCACCCTCTGTCCATGGATAATCAACGTACTTGGAACATCTGTGCGGTGCGCGGACAAAATGCGCATCAAATTCGAGCAGGACTGGCCGGTGATGGGGGAGCTCTCAAAACCGCAGATCTGGATCCTGACCGCCTATCAAGGTGGCAGCGATTCGCTCAGAAATATCAATTAATCCGTTGCATTGATCCCCATTACCCAGACAAATTATGGCAATTAGCGCGGCCGCCAAAACAGCTCTGGTGTTTAGGTGATATCGGATTACTGGAACGGCCAATCACCGCGATTGTGGGTAGCCGTTCAGCCAGCTTGCACGGTATCCAAATGGCGCAGCAGGTGACCTCGGCTTGTGCGGATCAAGTGGTGATTTCCGGTGGCGCACGGGGCATTGATATTTGTGCGCATCAAGGCAGTTTTCCCAACACCATTGCTGTGATGGGTGGCGGCCTAGAATGTCTGTTTCCGCAAAGCTCGTTATCGCTTTTACGCCGAATTGGCCGCGAAGGTTTGCTGATAAGTGAACAATCTCCCGACACGCCTCCCCGCGCCGGTTTATTTCCCGTTCGGAATCGTTTGATTGCAGCGCTATGTGATCGCTTGATTGTGATTGAAGGGACGCACCAGTCGGGCTCTTTGATTACTGCAAATCAGGCACTCGAACTGGGCAAAGAAATCTGGGCGGTGCCAGGAAGTCCGCTGAGCCCCCTTTCAAGCGGTCCGAACCGTTTGATTCGTGATGGTGCTCAACCTTTTACCGAACCCGAGGATTGGCAGGCAAAGGTCTGCTTGGTGCCCAACCCAGAAGATCCCATCGCTGTGGCTCTGGCTGGCCACAGTGCGACCCCACAGGAGTTGGCTGCGCATTTGGAGTGGCCCTTGGGTCAGATACTTAGTCGCCTGACAGAATTAAAGATTGCAGGTCAGGTAACGGTGACAGCGGGCCGATATGCATGGCGTTTTTGAATCGGGTGAGTAAACTTCCTCCCATGCGATTTAACACGTTATTGAACTGCGAGGCTGCGGCAGAGGCTTTTGCCCACGGCGCGGTGCTGGGCTATCCGACCGAAGGTGTTTGGGGAATTGGCTGCAGTGCCTATGACCTAGAGGGTGTCAAGCGTGTCTTGGACGCCAAGCGCCGGGCGCCGAATAAGGGCTTGATTCTGCTGGTGAGCGAAGTCGAGCAGCTGGCGGATTTTGTTTTGGATCAAGACGAAGTTGAAAAAGCCCTCGCCAGCGAACCTGAAATCTGCACTTGGGTTGTGAAAGCGGCAAGGGGCGTTGATGCTCTGTTGACCGGTGGTCGCGATACTCTGGCGGTACGCTGCAC
>JASFWN010000013.1:0-10871 GCA_050049295.1 Pseudomonadales bacterium | reverse complement strand
TGACTGCCCATCACACCGCGGAAATTAAAGCGCAATACTGGCATGCCCAAATCCCGGGCCATACGAGCTAGGGTGGTGACGACTTTATTGTGCATCGTGCCTTGATGGAGCGGATGGGG
The DNA here is from genome assembly GCA_050049295.1 of Pseudomonadales bacterium. Taxonomy (GTDB): domain Bacteria; phylum Pseudomonadota; class Gammaproteobacteria; order Pseudomonadales; family Litorivicinaceae; genus Litorivicinus. Next base: position 10,752 of record JASFWN010000013.1, on the reverse strand, counting down.
ATGGCATACCAATAAAATGTCGGGAGCCGCCAGCTCGGGAACGGCAGTTAATATTGCCTCTAGGCGGCCATCAATCATGAGGGCTGTATCGATCGGTCGTGACATAAGGCTTTCCTTGGCGGACGACACCTGCGCGGGTTCGCGTAGGCGACTTTAGGCGAGGCATAGTGTAAACAAATCTGATGAGCCTGTTACACTGGCTGCACTGCGAAAGGATGAAGTAAATGGACATTCAGTGGATTTATGTTGTGCTGGCCGCGCTGATCGGTGGCGGAGCCGGTTTTTATTTCGGACGGAACAGCCAACCCGACATGAAGATACGGGCCGAGTTAGAAGCCAGAGCGCAAGCCGCCGACGAAAAGCATGCCGAGCTATCCAACCAAGTGCAGGCACACTTCACAGAGACCGCTCGACTGGTTAATCAACTGAGCGCTCAATATCGGGAAGTTCATGACCATTTGTCTCAGGCGCAAAACGAATTCACAGACGCCGAGCAGATGGATCCCAGCGATCGAATTCAAGGCCTGATCCCGCCACCTCCGGCAGAACCACGCATCGAACAAGATCAGCAGCCGCGAGATTATTCCGATTCAAATGGAACACTCACCGAAGCCGATCAGCGCAATCAGGCCGCAGCCCAGTAAGTTAAACCGGACTGGGCACCTCAATAAACTTAGCGTCCAGTCCTTCCTTGACAAGCGCCTGCGCCAAGGACATCACACCAAAACGCTCGGTTGAATGATGGCCTGCGGCAAAATAATGAACGCCCGACTCCCTCGCCAAATGGACCATCGGCTCGCTGATCTCGCCGGTCACAAAGGCATCGACGCCACTGTCGATCGCTTGTTGGAAATAAGACTGCGCCGCGCCAGTGCACCAAGCAATTCGGCGAATGTCGCCTTGCCCCTCAATCATCAAGACGTCCTGATTCAGGACGTCTGAGAGTTGTTCTCGTAAATCCGTGGGTGAGAGGGCGTCGGCCAGCTCGCCCAAATCTCCCACACTACGTTTTGCCAAGGGCTCGAGAGGTCCAGTTCTACGCCACCCCATCGCCCGAGCGAGCCCCGCGTTGTTACCTAGCTCCGCATGCGCATCCAACGGAAGATGATAAGCCAACAAACTAATACCGTGCTGAAACAGGGCCCTGGCCCGGCGACCTTTGATGCCAGTCAGGGTCGGCGACTCGCCCTTCCAAAACCAACCGTGATGCACCAAGACAGCGTCAGCATTTTCATCGATGGCTCGCTCAATCAGCGCTTGATTGGCGGTCACGCCGGTAATGACTTTACTGATCGGGCGATCGGCATCCAGCTGCAAGCCATTCGGGCAATAGTCTTTGAATAAGTCTGGCTCGAGCCATTGATTGAGCAAAGTTTCCAGTTGAACGGGGGACATAAACATCTCACTGCGGTTTTCGTTAAGATACCTGCATGCAAAGATGGATTGAAACGTTTCGTGCACTTGCGCCCGCTGTCGCCCTCGGCTTGATTATCGCCTTGGGTTACAGTCTGTATCAAAGCCGCACGAAGCTCGCCACACAAAAGCCCCTGCAACTGGTTACCCTGGCTGCCAGTGAACGCAGCATGAGCACACCACCACCGGGCAGTTATCGAGAAGCGGTACAAACCGCCGCGCCGGCTGTTGTGAATATCCATACCGCGCTGGAATCCTTAGCCACCGACCATCCGCTTTTGAACGACCCGCTGATGCGGCAATACCTGAATACTCAGCCGCAACGTGACCGGCGTATTACGCCCCTCGGCAGTGGCGTTATCGTGTCAGCCCAGGGTCATGTTTTGACCAATCATCACGTGATTGCCAACGCCCCTCGGCTGATTGTTGAACTACGAGATGGCCGAAGCGCCATTGCAGAGCTAGTGGGCAGCGATCCTGAATCCGATCTGGCGGTGCTAAAGATTCAGCTCACCAATCCTCCTGTTATTCCCATTGCGCAATCGCCCTCACAAATTGGCGACTCGGTATTAGCGATCGGCAACCCGTTTGGCGTTGGACAAAGCGTTACCAAAGGCATTTTGAGCGCCACGGGGCGCATTGCCGGCTTAACCGTCTTTGAAGACTTTATCCAAACCGATGCAGCCATCAATCCAGGCAACTCCGGCGGCGCCCTGGTCAATATTTTTGGCGAACTCATCGGCATTAATTCAGCCATATTCACCCGCGGCGGGGGAAGCCAAGGGATTGCCTTTGCCATTCCCACGTCACTGGCCTTGGACGTCATGCAGCAACTGATCACGCACGGTCGAGTGATTCGCGGATTTATTGGCATCGAGGTCGAGCCAATGTCCACTGCCAACAGCCAGGCGCTGGGCGTGGCTGGCGGCCTACTAATCACGGCGGTCTATCGCGACAGCCCAGCCGAGATGGCCGGGCTTGAACCGCAGGATGTGCTGATTGGAATTGATCAAAAACCGGTGGTAAACGGCCGCAACGCGATGCTGAAAATCACCGGCATGAATCCCGGAGAGTCAGCCGAATTGACCGTTTTGCGTGGCGATCAACAACTTAGCCTGCCGATCACCATTGGACTGCGCCCTAGGGCCCGATAACGCCAGCCTTAACTCAGCGCTTGATCCAGTGCCGAGAGGAAGGCTTCGTTTTCAGAATCGGTGCCAATCGAGACACGCAGACAGCGTGACAAACTCGGGTGCATACCGGACAGATCTTTGATTAACACGCCCTGGTGGGTAATGGCGCTGTAGACAGCCGACGGATTCGCAACCTCGACTAACACAAAATTCGCATCGCTATCGTGAGCGGTAAGACCCCGAGACCGCAACTGCTCAATCAGTGATTCTCGAGCTTGGACCAACCGCTTGGCCTGCTTGGCCATCAGCTCCGCTCCCTGAGTCAACGCGAATTCAGCAACCGCCTGATTCAAAACACCCAAGTTATAAGGCAGGCGGACTTTATTGATTTCTTCAATCCACTCATGTGGACCGGTCAAATATCCGCAGCGCAAGCCTGCCAACCCCAATTTTGAAAAGGTCCGCATCAAGACCAAATTGGGGTATTCATTCAACCAGTCTTGATGATTGCGCGGGGAAAATGGACCGTAGGCCTCGTCGATGACGACCAGGCCCGGGCAGGCTTCTATCACTTTGCGAAGGCCAGCTTCGCCGTACAGTTTGCCTGTGGGGTTATTGGGCTGCGCTAAAAAAACGATCGCTGGCTGATGCAATTCCATCGCCTGGCAGAATGCATCGACATCCAACGCCCAGTCTTGGCCAAGCTCGACTCCAACGAAGGGGACTCGACACTGCTGAGCGATAATTTGAAACATAACAAAAGAAGGCGTCGGTGCCATGACCGGCCGGCTTCCGTCACAGATCGCCTGAACCAGTGTCTGAATGATTTCATCACTGCCATTGCCCAGCATCACGCCCCAATCGTCGGCCAATTGATCATGCATTCTGATGGCCCGAATCAGGGCCTTTCCAGACGCGTCGGGGTAGCGATTGACTTCGGCGCTTCGAATATGACTCAGGCAAGCGCTCCACAATTCGTCATCCCAGCCATAGGGATTTTCCATCTGATTCAAACGGATAGCCGAACCTGGATCGGCCACCTGATAGGCTTGACGGACTTGAACATCCGGCCGAATCAGTGCCTGCACTCGGGACTTAATCATCCAAACGCATCTCCGCGGCACGGGCATGGGCGGTGAGTTGTTCGGCTCGTCCTAAAACGGACGCGATTTTGCCGAGCACCTGGCTGCCCTGGGCAGAAATTTCCATCACACTCGAACGCTTTACGAAATCATAAACGCCCAGAGGACTGGCAAATCGGGCCGTGCCCGAGGTCGGCAATACATGGTTGGGACCCGCACAATAGTCACCCAAAGACTCTGGTGCACGATGGCCCACAAAAATAGCACCGGCATGTCGAATGCCGTCCATCAACACCTGGGTCTCGTCGACGCACAATTCCAAGTGCTCCGGCCCCACCTGATTGATCACTTCACAAGCCTGAGCATGATTGGCCACATCCACGATCACCGCTCGGTTAGCTAAGCTCGCCTCAATAATGTCCGAACGTTCAAGTGTCGGTAGCAATCGCTGCATACTCGCCAACACCTGCTCGGTCATGCGTTCTGAGCAAGACACCAAAATAGGCTGCGCCTGCTCATCGTGCTCGGCTTGGCTGAACAAATCCATGGCCACCCAGTCCGGGTTAGACGTGTCATCGGCCACCACCAAAATCTCGCTGGGCCCGGCAATCATATCGATGCCTACTCGCCCAAACACCGCACGCTTGGCCGCGGCGACATAGGCATTGCCTGGACCAACAATCTTATCAACGCAGGGAACCGTTTCCGTTCCCCAGGCCAAGGCCGCCACAGCCTGAGCACCGCCAATCGCAAAGACGCGATCTGCGCCCGCAATATCCGCAGCTGCCAACACAACGTCATTGATCACACCTGAGGGTGTGGGCACTACCATGATGATTTCTTGGACACCCGCCACTTTGGCCGGCAGAACATTCATCAAAACCGAACTGGGATAGGCAGCCTTGCCACCAGGCACATAAACGCCGACCCGGTCTAACGGACGAATGCGCTGGCCCAATTGGTTGCCTAACGCGTCTGTGTACGACCAATCTGACAGGCGCTGATGCTCGTGATACTCGCGCACACGTTCAGCCGCAGCCACCAGGGCCGATTCAAGCTCAGGGGCGATTCGAGTGCGGGCGTCGGCCCAAGCCTCGCGAGGGATCTCTAACGAATCCGGGCGGTGACCGTCCAGTTTTTCAGTGAGATCCATTAACGCCCGATCGCCGTATTGGCGAACTTGTTGGATGATGTCGTCCACCCGTTGATTGAGTGTTTGATCAGCGACCGCTTCCCACTGAGTCGCCTCGGCCAAGGCCGCTTTGGCGTTGGGCTGTGAATAGTTAAAGCGTGCGATTTTCAAGACAGCGCTCCTTTGATTTTTTCAACCAATGGACTGATTTCGTCAAAACGAGTTTTCCAGGCCGCTTTATTCACCACCAAACGTGCGCTGGAGCGCATGATCAATTCACGCGGTTCAAGGCCGTTCGCTTTTAAGGTGTTTCCGGTATCAACGATGTCGACGATTTCATCGGCCAAGCCCACAATCGGCGCTAGCTCCATGGCGCCATACAGTTTGATCAGCTCTACCTGGACACCAATACGGGCGTAGTACTCTCGCGCCAAGTGCGTGTATTTTGTGGCCACACGGCGTTTGCCCTGCGGCACCTGTGCTCCAACCATGCCCGCCGTCATCAAACGACACGCTGACACCCCCAAATCCACCGGCAAATACAGGTCGGTCAGGGACTGCTCAGCAATTTGATCCAGCCCACTGACACCCACATGCGCCACGCCACGCGTAACGAAGGTAGGCACATCAACGGCCCTAACCACGATAAATTTAATCTGCGCATGGTTGGTATCAAAGATCAGTTTACGGCTTCCCAGATCTTCGCCAGGTTCAATCCCCGCCTCGGCCAAAATGGGCAGAGTTTCTTTAAGCAGGCGCCCCTTAGAGAGCGCGATAATCAGTGGCTGACTCATTTAATCCGACTTACCTGACCGCCTAACGCCGCCAGTTTCTCTTCAATTCGTTCATAGCCCCGGTCCATGTGATAGATCCGGTCAACTAAGGTTTCCCCGTTCGCCGCCAATCCAGCAATGACCAGCGAAGCCGAGGCGCGCAAATCCGTTGCCATCACCTGGGCACCTTGCAGCGAGTTGACGCCGCGCACGACGGCACGGTTACCCTCCAATTGAATGTCCGCACCCATGCGAACCAATTCAGGCACGTGCATAAAACGGTTTTCAAAAATATTTTCTGTCACCGTCGCCGCGCCTTCGGCCAAGGTATTCAGCACCAACATTTGAGCCTGCATATCCGTTGGAAAGCCGGGATGCGGTGCAGTCGAAATATTGACCGACTTCGGCGTTTGATTCATCCGCAAGCGGATCGAATCACGACCGAGCTCAATCTGCGCGCCCGCCTGCTCAAGTTTGAGCAACACAGGCTCTAACAAATCGCCCTGCGTCCGAACACAGGTCACATCGCCGCGGGTCATGGCGGCAGCCACCAAGTAGGTACCGGTTTCAATGCGATCTGCAACCACCGCGTGCTCGGCACCCTGCAGTGCCTTCACCCCTTCGATGGTGATTCGATGGGTTCCTTCGCCTTGAATTTTAGCGCCCATCGCCCGCAACAGAATCGCCAAGTCGACGATTTCAGGTTCTTGTGCTGCATTCTCAATGACCGTGACGCCGTCGGCTAACGCCGCCGCCATCATAATATTTTCTGTCCCGCCGACCGTGACGATATCAAACAGGATCTGAGCGCCCTTGAGTCGGCCGCCGGGCACAAGGATATTGATGTAACCAGCCTCCTGGGTAATTTCGGCACCCATCTGCGCCAACGCATTCAAGTGCAAATCAACCGGGCGCACACCGATCGCACAACCGCCAGGCAAGGAGACTCGAGCCTTACCAAATCGGGCAGCCAGCGGACCCAGCACCAAGATCGAGGCCCGCATGGTTTTTACTAATTCGTAGGGTGCATCGACACTGGTGATATCGCTGGCATCGACTTCTACGCCACCTTGATCGTCAAACACCACCTGGACACCCAACTGCCCCAGCAGTTTGATCATGGTGGTGATGTCATCCAAATGAGGAACATTGGTGAGTCGGGTCGGCTGGGCACTTAGCAGAGTCGCCGCCAACAATGGCAGCGCAGCATTTTTCGCTCCACTGATTTGAACCTCGCCGGTCAGGCGCGACCCGCCTTGAACGAGCAGTTTATCCATTGCTCAGTCCGTTTTGGGCCTCAGCTTCAGCCGGCGTTCGAGCCACAATGGTCACCGCGTGCACCGCGCCTGACGAGATTAAATCACCCAGCCCGGCATACACCGACTGCTGACGTTTAACCGCGTTTTTCCCCTCAAAGCTGGCGTCAATAAGGGTCAAGAGGTATTTCCCGCCTGCGCCTTCAACACGGATTTGCGCCTTAGGGAAAGCGGCGTTGAGATGTTGTTCAATCTGTTCCTGCATCAGGAGACTCCCAAATAAAACGTTCGTTAACACCCAGAACTCGTGACAATCCCACCAAGCCTTCGGGCGCATTAATAATCTGAAGTAAGCTGGAGCGATTCGTCTGGATACGCACCAGTGCCGCAACCAAGGCGCTAGAACTCTCAAAACCAGTCAAGTCGATCACCTCGGGTGCCGCGTTGATCCACGCGTCCCAGTCTTGGTCCCGCATGGTCTTATTCGTCCTTGCTCGAACTATTCAGCAAGAATCGACCGATCAATTCTTCCAATACCAAACTGGATTGCGTATCGAGGATCTCATCCCCATCCACTAAATAGTCAAATTCAGCGCCCAAGCGCAGTCCGATGTATTTTTCCCCCAACAACCCGGCCGTCAGGATGGATGCCGTGGTATCCAGAGGAAATTGATCAAACTGGCTGTCGATGGCCAGAGTCACTACCGCTTGGCCAACCTCGGGATCTAGACGGATCGAGGCGACTCGCCCGACCGTCACCCCGGCACTGGTGACTTTGGCGCGTGGCTTGAGCCCGGCAATATTACTAAAGCGAGCTTCGACCTGATATTCGTCACCGGACTCAGAAAGATCCAAGCCGCTGACACTGATGGCCAACCAGGCCAAGGCGGCTAGACCAATCGCCACAAACAAGCCCACTCCGGCTTCAATCGCACGGTTATTCATCAGTAGTCTCCAAACATCATTGCGGTCAAAAAGAAATCCAGCGCCAGCACGGCCAAGGATCCGTAAACCACGGTTCTCGTTGTGGCCCGGCTGATACCCTCGGCGGTCGGAACCAGATCCATGCCTTGGTAAACCGCGATCCAAGTCACAAACACACCAAACACAAAGGCCTTAATCAGACCGTTCAGCACGTCCACTTGAAAATCGACGGTCGCCTGCATATTGCCCCAGTAGGCTCCGGCATCGACACCCAACCAGTCCACGCCAACCAAGTGGCCACCCCAGATCCCCAGTGAAGAAAACACCAGCGCCAATAGCGGCATCGAAATAATACCGGCCCATAAACGCGGTGCGACCACGCGCTGCACCGGGTCCACACCCAACATGGACAAGCTGGACAGTTGTTCGGTGGCTTTCATCAGGCCAATCTCAGCCGTCATGGCACTGCCGGCACGACCGGCAAACAATAAAGCCGTCACAACGGGGCCGAGTTCACGCAGGAGTGTTAAAGAAACCAACTGCCCAAGCGATTGTTCGGAGCCAAAATCGACCAAAATACTGTAGCCCTGCAGCCCTAGCACCATGCCGATAAACAATCCCGAAACCGCCACAATCACCAGACTCAAGACACCGGCACTGTAGATTTCTGGCAACCATAGCCGCAGCGTTGCGCCCGCCCCAAAGGGCCGAAATATCGCCTGCAACAAAATACTGAATGCGCGCCCTAAACCGGCCAAACGTTTTAGTGTGCCCCGCCCCAAGCTCACCAACATATTGATCATTTATTCACCTGCTGGAGATCTTGATCCAAGCTGACGGCCGGATAGTGGAACGGCACGGGGCCGTCGGCCTGGCCCTGAATAAACTGCTGGACCCGAGGATCCTCGCTTTCACTGACATCCGCTGAGGTTCCCCCCGCGACCAACTTACCTTGGCTCAGAATAAAAACGTTATCCGCAACCCGGAAGGTTTCAGTAAGATCGTGTGACACCACCACGCTGGTGATGTGCAGCGCGCTGTTAAGCTCTTGAATCAAGCGCAATAAGGCGCCCATTGAGATCGGATCTTGCCCAACGAAGGGTTCGTCATACAGCATCAAAGCCGGATCCAATGCCACACTGCGGGCCAGTGCAACACGCCGTGCCATACCACCGGACAATTCGTCAGGACGCAATTCACCCGCCCCCCGCAGTCCGACCGCCTCGAGCTTGAGAAGCGCGACCGATCGAACCATGGCGGGACTCAGATCTGTGTGCACCTGCAAGGGGAACATCACATTTTCCAGCACCGTCATGTCCGTAAACAGAGCACCCGACTGGAACAGCATCCCCATTCGTTTGCGCAGCACCATCAGACCGCTTTTGGATTGTTGATGTACGTCGACACCGTCCACCAAGATTCGACCAGAATCCGGGGTCAGTTGCCCTGAAATCAGGCGAAGCAAGGTGGTCTTGCCGGCACCCGAAGGGCCCATCACCGCCGTGACTTGACCGGCCGGAATCTCGAGACTGACACCATCAAATATACGGCGATCTCCGCGAGCAAAATGCAGGTTCTCAATTGTAATTTCGATCGACACAGGGGACTCGACAGCATTAACAGCCGACATCATACTGGTTAACAGGATTTGACGCACCTCTGACGGGGCCGCTCACCGGATCACCCAGACAAGTTTTTAGGCCGTACGCCTAAGACCCATTAGGACATCTTTTATGTTGCTGTTCATCGCTGCAATCGTGTTTGGCATCGTTGCATTGACCTGGTCAGCTGACCGCTTTGTCGAAGGCGCATGCGGAGCCGCGCTGAAATTCAACATTTCTCCACTCATCGTCGGCATGACGATTGTGGCAATTGGGACCTCGGCACCTGAAATATTGGTATCGGTGATGGCGGTGCTCGAAGGCGTTCCTTCATTGGCGGTCGGCAATGCAGTGGGCTCTAACATTGCCAATATCGGGCTGGCTTTGGGTATCAGTGCCATGGTGCTTGCCATCCCGCTTAAACGTCAGGTCAAACAGCGCGCCGTCCCGGCCTTAGTTGCCATGACGGCAGTCGGCATCGGCATCTCACTTGACGGCACATTGGACTTCTTTGATGGTCTGATTGCGCTGGTGACCGGTGCCGTCGCCACTTGGTTTGCCTCTCAGGGCGCCGAACCCGAAGAAGTGCCTGAGGGTAGCGACCAACTCGGACTGGGTAAAAGCTTGATGTGGCTTGCGATTGGCCTGGCCGTATTGCTGGGTAGCTCGCGGCTGCTGGTATGGGGTGCCAGCGGAGCCGCGATTGAGTTGGGCGTGCCCGAGGTGGTCGTTGGATTAACCATCGTTGCCATCGGCACCAGCCTCCCCGAGGTCGCGGCCAGCGTGGCCGGCGCACTCAAGGGGCATCCCGAAATCGCCATTGGAAACGTAGTGGGCTCGAACATTTTCAACATGAGCGGTGTGTTTGCCGTAGCCGGCCTGATGACCACAGTCTCGATTGACAGTGTTACGCTAACCCGAGATTTTGGATTGATGCTGGGCATGACCCTGCTCGTGGCGATACTGGCATGGACAGCCGGGCGCCTTAATCGAGTGGCAGGCTTGGCGCTCTTAGCCGTTTACACAAGTTACTTGGGATACCTGGGATGGAGCACCCTATGAGTTTTGATTATCTCGCCAGTGCACGCCGTACGCTAGACGTTGAGATGCAAGCCTTGCAAAAACTGACGGGCGACCTGGATCAACAATTCAGCCAGGCCTGCGAGCTGATTTTAAACACACAGGGACGCGTCATCGTCACCGGCATGGGCAAAAGCGGCCATATCGGAAACAAAATTGCCGCCACCTTAGCCAGCACAGGAACACCGGCCTTCTTCGTTCATCCCGGCGAAGCCAGCCACGGAGACATGGGGATGATCACGTCAGACGACGTGGTGATTGCCCTATCAAACTCGGGATCATCCGGCGAGGTGGTGGCCATTTTACCGCTCATTGCCCGCATGGGCGCGACCTTGATCGGTATCAGCTCGAATCCAGA
>JASFWN010000130.1:0-3559 GCA_050049295.1 Pseudomonadales bacterium | reverse complement strand
AACAGGGTTATTCGGTATTTTGGGCGCTGGTTTTAGTCATCCTTATTAGTGCCGCGTCTTTGGTCGCGATCCGTGTCGGTGGCCTGTACTTTGACCACTGGGTGGTTCAGGAAATCTTTGACGACTGGGAAAACGATCCACAAACCGCCGGTCAAACTGCCCGGGATTTGCGTCGCGAATTTAGGACTCGAATGCGGGTCAATTCACTCGAAGACGCCGTGCCTCGTGACGGCCTAAACTTCGAACGTAATGGTCAGCAGTGGTGGGTCACAGCCGATTATGAACGCCGGGTTAACCTGTATTCGAATATTGATTTGGTCGTCCGCTTTACAGACACCGCCACCTTGGGCAAGCCATGAAGCCGCAACAACTGGCCAAACGCCTAGGTCACAGCTTTTCTGATCCGGATTTGTTGGATCTCGCTCTGAAACACCGTTCCAGCGGGGTACAAAACAACGAACGCTTGGAATACTTGGGCGATGCGGTGTTAGGCATGGTCATTGCCGAAGCCTTATTCCAGCGGTTTGCTGGCGCAAAAGAAGGCGATTTGACTCGCGCGCGCGCCCGGTTGGTCAAAGAACCCACCTTGGCTGATATTGCCCGTAGCTTTGATATCGGACCCTGTTTGGCGTTGGGCAGTGGCGAATTAAAGAGCGGCGGTCGAAACCGTGATAGCATTCTGTCTGACGCGCTCGAGGCGCTGATTGGCGCCATCTATCTGGACTCGGACTTTGAAACGGTGCGTGACGTGGTGCTGAATTGGTATCAAGCACATTTAGACCAGATCAACCCCAGCAAGCTTGAAAAAGACCCCAAGACCCGTCTGCAAGAATGGCTGCAATCAAAAGGCGAGCCATTACCGCTTTACGAGGTGACGCGTGAAACCGGCGAACCACACAACCGTGAGTACGAAGTCAGCTGCACCGTTGCGGGCATGGGCGTATTTGTGGGCGTAGGAACGGGTCGGCGTCGAGCGGAACAAATGGCGGCACAAATGGCATTGGAGGCCATAGGACAATGATGGAATTTGACACGATCTGCGGCACGGTCGCGATCGTTGGGCGTCCGAATGTGGGTAAATCCACGTTAATGAACCACCTGATTGGTCAAAAGCTGTCGATTACCAGCCGCAAAGCTCAGACCACTCGCCATCAAGTGATGGGTATTTGGACTGAGGGCGAAACTCAGGTGGTGTTCGTCGATACGCCCGGTATTCATACCGGCGGCAAACGTGCGCTGAACCGTTACCTGAACAAAGCGGCATCCAACGCGCTTCAGGACGTGGATCTGGTGGTGTGGCTGTTAGAGCGGGATAAATTCACCGATCAAGATGCCCACGTTGAAAAGCAAGTCCGCGAGTCCGGTAAGCCGGTCATCATTGCATTGAACAAATTTGATCAGGTGCATGACAAGGCCAAATTGATGCCAGTTGCGCAAAAGATGCAGATGCGTTTCCCGAATGCGGAAATCGTGCCGTTGTCGGCGTTGAAGGGATTCAATCAAGATACCTTGATGAGTCTGATCACCGCTCGGATGCCCAAAGGGCCATTCATGTTCGATCCGGACCAATTAACCGACAAAAGCTTACGCTTTTTGGTCGCCGAGATTGTGCGCGAAAAGCTGGTACGCCAGTGTGGCGATGAGTTGCCGTATCGCACCACGGTCGAAATCGAAAAGTTTGAAGAAACGCCTGAACGTTGCTTTATCCATGCCTGCATCTATGTCGAGCGCAAAAGCCAGAAGCCGATCCTGATTGGCAACCAAGGGAGCCGACTCAAGCAGATTGGCACGGAAGCTCGACTGGATGCGGTGGAGTTGATTGGGCTGCCGGTCCATCTGGAATTGTGGGTCAAGGTGCGCGACCGTTGGAGTGACGACGAGGCGGCCTTGGCACAACTCGGATACAAGGATCCCTAGTGCAAGCGGCTTGGGTCCTTCATCGCAGGCCCTACCGCGAGACCAGCGCGCTGGTTGAATTGCTGACGGCTGAGGGGCGCCAACGCTGCGTGATTCGAGGGCGAGGCAAAGACGCCTTACTTTCGCCCTTTGTGCCACTGATGCTTGAGCTGGGCCCAGTCAGAGATCTTCGCAGTATCAACAAAATTGAACCGATGGGCCCAGCGCTCGTGCTAGAGGGCTCCGCGCTATTTTGTGGTCTGTATCTAAACGAAATTTGTGTCCGTCTTTTGCCTGAACAAGACGAAAACCCTGAACTGATGACGGCGTACAGCCAGGCCTTGGTGGCCCTGGCGCGGGGTGAAATCGAAGCGACGCTGCGCAGTTTTGAGCTGTCCTTACTCGGCGCGCTGGGGTTTGATTGGTCTGTTGCGCACTTAGCGGATGGCAGCGAAGTGAATGCAGACCAACGTTACTGGGTCCACCCAGAGAGCGGTCCACGCGTTGCCCCGGAGTCGGCCACCGATGCTTATCTGGGCGAGACCTTAAAGGCGCTCCAGGCAAAACAATTTGAGCGTGCCGAGGTACTGAAGGCGGCTAAGCGATTGAATCGCGCGCGGTTGAACGCATTATTGGGCAGTAAGCCGCTACGTTCGCGGGAATTAATGAAAGGAATGTCCTCATGAGCCGAGTCCTACTGGGCGTCAATATTGATCACGTCGCGACCGTTCGAAATGCCCGTGGCGGCGTTTGGCCCTGCCCAGTTGAGGCGGCTCTAATCGCCGAGGACAATGGTGCGGACGGCATTACCGCGCACCTTCGAGAGGACCGTCGGCACATCAAAGATGCCGATATGCGTCGACTGGCGCTAAGTATCGGTACACGGTTGAACTTCGAGATGGCCGTGACCGACGAGATGGTCGCGATTGCCTGCGAAATCGGTCCTGCACATAGCTGTTTGGTACCTGAAAAACGCGAGGAGCTCACCACGGAGGGCGGTTTGGATGTGCTTGGCCAATTCCAACGCGTGGCATCGGCCACTCAGCGGTTAACGCAAGCCGGGATCGACGTCAGTCTATTTATCGATCCCGATCCGGCTCAACTAAAAGCAGCGGCTGATGCCGGGGCGCCCACGGTTGAGTTGCACACCGGGGCCTATGCCGAGGGGCGCGAGAGCATCGAGCAATTAGCCGATGCCGTGGCCTATGGCCGTGAATTAGGGTTGGTGGTCAATGCGGGGCACGGACTGGATCTAAACAATGTTGCTGCGGTGGCTGCGTTACCCGGTATGCACGAACTCAACATCGGTTACTCCATCGTCGGGCGGGCGCTTTATGTGGGTTTGCCCGCGGCAGTGTCCGAAATGCGGCAGGCCATCGATCAGGCTGTTGCCGGCCAATGATCCTAGGGATTGGTACGGATCTGACCCAGGTCAGCCGAATTGATACGGCATTACAACGTTCGGGTGAGCGATTTTCTCATCGAGTGCTGAATGCCGAGGAACTTGCCCTGGCACCCCAGCCCATGACCGCCAGCTTTTTAGCCAAGCGCTGGGCTGCCAAAGAAGCGGCGGCCAAAGCGTTGGGTACAGGCATCGGAGAGCGGGCGAGCTTTCATGATTTCACCATCATCAACGACCCCTCTGGCGCCCCGCGATTAACCC
>JASFWN010000129.1:0-3570 GCA_050049295.1 Pseudomonadales bacterium | reverse complement strand
GTGACCGCGCCGCCTAACACGAGCCATATCGCGGTGGGCTCAGTCGTGACCCACTTCATATCGCCCCACACCCACAGGTAAATCGCCCAGATCGGAAACAACAAAAACGATTCTGCCGTAAGTCCCTGAATCGCCTCGACCTTGGCTTTTTTGCGGGCTGACGAGTAAGCCGCAAAGCTAAATCCCACCGCCAATCCAAACCACGGCCAACTGCCAACCAACAAAGCAACGGACAAAACACCGATACCCGCAATGCCCAGGGCCAGCACTTTAAGGCGGGATAATTGCTCGCCGAACAGCAGCATGCCCGCTGCAACGTTTAATAGAGGAGTTAAATAATACCCTAGAGCCGCTTCCGTCACCGCTTGCTCAGCTACCGCCCAGACGTAAACGCCCCAGTTGATCGAGATCAATACGGCAGACACCATAAGCCAAGGTAAATTGGTGCGGCTAAACGCCTCCCGAACACCGGGCCACATCCGCGCCCAGGTGATAACGACCAGCAAGAAAGGAACAATCCAGAAGCCCCGATGCGACAACACCTCAAACGCTGGCACCGCAATGGTATTGGCCCAATACAGCGGGAAGGTTCCCCACATTAAAAAGCTGGCCATCGCCAGCGCAATTCCGGTCCGATTCAAGTTCGATTCAACTCTTCAAAAGCTAATAGCCAAGCTTTGCGCCAGGAGCCCCAGCGATAACCACCCAGTCCACCACTGGCGGGAATCACCCGATGGCAGGGAACGCTAAGGCAAACCGGGTTCGCGGCGCAAGCACTTCCGACGGCTCGCGCAGCCCTCGGCGAATCGATTCGCTGGGCTAACTCGGCGTAATGAATGGGCGCACCCGGCTCAATGGACTGCAGCGCCTTCCAAATACGCAGACGAAACGGGGTACCCTGAAGATCCAGCGGTAACGGCTGGGTATCGAAAGAGCTGGATAACTCCGCCAGGGCATGACCGGCCATCTCGTTCATCGGCGCTAGGCGTGCGTTGGGATAACGCTCCGCTAGCTGGGCCAACAATTCACCGGGTGTATCACCCATGGCCGCAAAGGCCACGCCCTTGGGGCTGGTCGCGACCAACAACCATCCTAATTCCATTGCCGCCAAGCCCCAACTCAACACCCAATCACTGCGGGTTTCAGTCGGCGTTGCCCCAAGCCAGCGAGCCACCGCCCGGCGCGCAGACACCTCACTACCAAATTGACTCAGCATGGCGGACTCCAGTACGCCATGGCCCTGCGCTTGAGCTGTCAGAAAGGCTTCGGTCAAACAGAATTGTTGCAGCGCTTTGGGTGAGACCCCCAGCCACTGATGCAGTCCTCGAGTCAGGGTTTCAGCGGCCAGGTCTAACTCAGCGGCCACCTGCCCCGGGGCCTGCCCTATAACGAGCGATTCAACCGCCGGGATCAACCATGACGGATAGGCGCACCGTTGATCCGGATGGCATCGCTTGCAGGCACGAAAACCTGCCTGCCGGGCCGCTTCAGTCGAGCGAAAAAAACGCAAATTTTCAGGCCGAGCCGCAGGCGAACGGCAACTCGGGCGACAATACACACCGGTCGTCACCACGCCGTACCACACATAGCCGTCCATTGAGTGATCTCGACTTGCGACCGCCCTGTGCCCGGCCGCTGTCCATGCTGTATTCAACATACGCCCAGTGTGCGGCCAGACTGCTTGATTGACCACTCAAATTTTGACCGGGTTTCGCACGGGTTTTTCTTGCCTTTCCAAGTCGAAGGCTTACCCTATGCGATCCTATTCTGATCAACATTCAAGACGAGTTTATGGCCCAGTACGTATACACAATGAACCGCGTATCCAAGACGGTTCCTCCGCAGCGACAAATCCTCAAAGACATCAGTCTTTCGTTTTTTCCTGGCGCAAAAATTGGCGTACTCGGCCTGAACGGATCGGGTAAGTCATCACTGCTTAAAATCATGGCTGGCGTCGATCAAGAATTCGATGGTGAAGCTCGCCCACAACCTAACTTACGGGTCGGTTATCTGGAGCAGGAACCGCAACTGGACGATGCCAAAGACGTTCGCGGCAATGTCGAAGAAGGCGTCGCCGAAATCAAGGCACTGCTGACCGAATTCGACGAAATCTCGATGAAGTTCGGTGAAGAAATGACCGATGACGAGATGAACGACTTGCTAATGCGCCAAGGGGATCTGCAAAACCAGATTGACGCCGTTGGTGGTTGGGAGTTGGACCGCACGCTCGAGCGCGCCGCCGATGCCCTGCGTCTACCCCCGTGGGACGCCTCGGTCGCCAACTTGTCCGGCGGTGAGCGACGTCGTGTTGCCCTGTGCCGGCTACTGCTGTCCAAGCCCGACATGTTGCTGCTGGACGAACCCACCAACCACCTGGACGCCGAATCGGTCGGTTGGTTAGAACAATTCCTGCAAGAGTTCCCTGGCACCGTGGTGGCCATTACCCACGACCGCTATTTCCTCGACAATGCAGCGAGCTGGATCTTGGAATTAGACCGTGGCCACGGCATCCCTTACGAGGGCAACTATTCCAACTGGCTGGAGCAGAAAGAAAAGCGTTTGGAACAGGAAGCCCGCGCCGAAGAAGCCCATGCCAAAGCGATCAAGCATGAATTGGAGTGGGTGCGCTCAAATGCCAAGGGTCGTCAGTCCAAGTCCAAGGCACGCCTGAAAGCCTTTGAAGAATTGCAAAGCCAGCAAACCCAAGCTCGTAACGAAACCCAAGAAATCTACATTCCGCCTGGGCCGCGTTTGGGCGAAAATGTGATTGAACTGAATGGCGTCAGCAAATCCTACGGCGACAAGCAACTATTTGAAGATTTGTCGTTCCGGGTACCTCAGGGTGCCATTGTGGGTGTAATCGGCGGTAACGGCGCCGGTAAATCAACCCTATTCAAACTGATTACCGGTGACGAGCAACCAGACACCGGTTCCGTGTCCGTCGGTGAAACGGTCAAGCTCGGCTACGTCGACCAGAGCCGTGAATCACTGGATGGCGACAAAACCGTCTGGGAAGAGGTGTCGGGTGGCAGCGATCTGATCAAAGTAGGCAACTATGAAATCAGTTCACGGGCCTACTTGGGACGTTTCAACTTCAAAGGCCAAGATCAGCAGAAGTGGGTCAAAGACTTGTCCGGTGGTGAACGCAACCGTTTGCACCTCGCCAACACCCTAAAACAAGGCGGCAACGTCTTGCTGTTGGACGAACCGACCAACGACTTGGACGTAGAGACCCTGCGAGCCTTGGAAGAAGCCGTATTGGCCTTCCCTGGTGTGGTCATCATGATTTCACACGACCGCTGGTTCCTGGACCGAATCAGCACACACATCCTCGCTTACGAGGGAGAATCCAAGGTGACCTTCTTTGAGGGCAACTACACCGAGTACGAAGCCGATCGCAAAAAGCGTCTAGGCGATCTGCAGCCCACTCGGGTGAAGTACAAAAAGTTAGGCAACTAACTTGGCTTGGCTCCTACTCAGTTGTTCGGCCCTGTTTTGGGCCGGCAACTTTGTTGTGGGACGTTTGGTCGCCGGTGAAGGCGGTCCACTGACGCTGTCCCTATGGCGATG
>JASFWN010000070.1:0-5278 GCA_050049295.1 Pseudomonadales bacterium | reverse complement strand
CTGGGCAGTCCCACATGGCAAGCACTGGATGCACCCGAGGGACATGGTTGGCTTGCGTTGACTGCAAACAACCTTTTGAAAGCGTGGTTTCAATTGTCCGACCCAGATCGGCCTGGCCTCGCGGTAACCCTTGAGCAGTTACCGCAACCCATCCAAGTGCTCAGTGGCGACAGCCAAGCAGCTGTCGAGGACTTTTGCCAACGTCATGGGCTTTTCGGACAAGGCGGCCTAAGTCCAGAGCAGAAGCTCGAGAAGTTGATCTCTGGCGATCCGGAGCACACGCTGGCACTGGGTGATGGAATTAACGATGCGCCGTTGTTAGCGCGCGCCGGCGCTTCGATCGCGCTGACGGACGCCAGCGCCCTCACCCGGGCTCAATGCGATGCCTTAGTGATCAGTCAAGATCTACGCAGCGTTCCACAAGTATTGGCCCTCGCCCGTAAAACCCAACAAATCATTCGCCAAAATTTAGCCTGGGCAATCGGATATAATGCCAGCGTACTGCCATTGGCCATGGTGGGATGGCTACCGGCCTGGGGCGCAGCCCTGGGCATGTCGTTGTCATCTTTGCTGGTGGTATTTAACGCTTTGCGTCTTCGTAATCCTGAGGGACTTGGGTCATGGACATCATCCTAGCTCTGATTCCAATTTCGTTTATCTTGCTGATCACTGCGACCAGTATTTTTTTGTGGGCTATGAAGTCAGGTCAGTATGACGATCTCGAAGGGCCAGCCCACCGCATCCTGCACGACGATGATGACCCCGCGCACCAAGCCGCGATAAAAAACAACAAAGACACCCCGCCAGCAGATGACTGATTTAATCGCCGGCTTACTGGTTGGTTTTGCCGGCAGCGCACACTGTTTTGCCATGTGCGGCCCATTAAGCGCCTCGTTATCCCTGTCGCTCAAACGTCAATCGCTACTGGTCTATGTTGCGGTGGGAAAAATCGGTCTGTACGCGATCTTGGGAGGTTTAGTCGCCTGGCTAGGCAGTCGACTTGCACCTTCGATGGGTAATGCGCTGTTCTGGTTGGCTGGCCTGCTGTTAATCGTGATGGGGCTGTATGGACTGGGGCTCCGTCAACCTAGCGAATCCCTCACTCGCCTGCTACGCCCGCTCACACATCCAATCCAACGCCTCGCCGGCTTAGTTTGGCCGATTCGCAATACCGCTCAGGCCCTGATCTGGGGTGGGCTTTGGGGGTTATTACCCTGCGGCTTGGTGTATGCCGCCTTAGGTTGGGCGTTAACCGCCCCCTCGACTTATGACGGCGCCATGCGAATGCTGGGATTTGGCGTGGGAACCCTGCCGGCCGCACTAGGAACGGGCTGGCTCGGGCATCACTTTGGGTTATGGAGCAAGGGTAAACGGCTGGGCCGCGTTAGTGGCGCCATCTTGCTAACGATGGGGGTTTGGTCCATCGCGATGGGCGTGTTACAGCTTTAAAACCTGCACCTGATCGGGACTCGTAATTGGCGCCGTCGGCCGCTCGAAGCTGGCTTCCATTTCTTGCTCGGTCGCGCCCCGGGCGGCCGTCTGGCTGAAGTCATGCAGCTCACGGTCCATTAATTGCGAGGGCGCCACATTGCCCATCGCACTGAGCATGCTCTGAATACGGCCTGGGAAGCGTTGTTCCCATTCCTGGATCTGCGCCTTGATGTTCTGACGTTGTAAGTTAGGTTGCGAGCCGCATAGGTTGCAGGGGATGATCGGATAGTTATGTTCGATGGAATAACGCTCTAAATCCGATTCCCGAACATAGGCCAGGGGACGAATCACCGTGTTTTGCCCGTCGTCGCTGATTAATTTGGGCGGCATGCTTTTGATGCTGCCTGCATAAAACAGGTTCAACATCAGGGTTTCCAGCATGTCGTCAGCATGATGGCCCAATGCAATCTTGTTGAATCCGTTACGCTTGGCGTAGCTGTACAGAATTCCACGGCGCAGTCGTGAGCACAGGCCACAGGTCGTCTTGCCTGGTTCGATAACGCGAGTGACCGTTGAATAGGTGTCTTCTTCGATGATCTCGAAGGGCATATTAATCGAGCTCAAATACTCAGGCAGGATGTGTTCAGGGAAACCGGGCTGCTTTTGATCTAAGTTCACTGCAAAGAGCTCAAAATCAATCGGCGCACTGGCCTGCAACTGGCGCAGCAGATCCAGCATGGCGTAGCTGTCCTTGCCACCGGATAAGCACACCATGACGCGATCACCGGCATCGATCATTTGAAAATCGCCAATGGCTTTGCCGACTTGCCGGCGTAAGCGCTTTTGCAAACTCATAACGCTGCGTATCCCGCTACTCACTCGTGGGCGCGGATTATGCCACGTCTCGTTACCCGTTGCTCTTGGTGAGCTTCAAATACGCCATGGCAACCATGGTGGCATCCCCAATGGCGGTATGGCGGCCAAAGGTAGGAACGGATAGCTCGGTCAAAATTCGTTCAAACCTTAGATCGGCTGTCTCGGGCTGCCGAGTTTTACTGGAAAAGACGTCAGCCAGTTCAATAGTAGGATTGGGCAATTCAAAGCCAAAAGCCTCCCGGATGTAGCGATTAAGCAACGTCACATCAAACTTAATGTAATAGCCCAATAGAGGTCTATTTCCAATGAAATTGAGTAGTTTTGGGAGTGCCTCGGAAAACGGAATGCAGTCTTCAAGATCGACCTTGCGAATGCCATGAATTCGAATCGAGTCTGCGGCTTGTTTCGGTGACGGAGGCAAACGCAAATCCAGTTTTTCGCTGGTCATAATTTTTCCATCGCGAATTTTAACCGCGGCGACGGTGAGCAAGTCGTCCGTATTGGGATCCAGCCCTGTCGTCTCGCAGTCCAGGCTTATCACCTCATCGCCGTGATACGGCATGAAAAGGGGCTCCCAGGGAGTCCCCTGAACTTTGAAACGTGTTCCCATCGTTTTGAGCGTTTTGGCGACCATGCTATCCCCGTATGTGTAGCTCGAGCGCTAACCAATCTTTGAACTCTTTGACCACGTGCAAGGCTTCACGTAGCAGGTCTCGTTCAAGGCGGTTTAAGCGATGCGGCTCAATGTAATTATTGACCTGATTGGCCTCTTTATTGGCACCGAGTTGGCGCAGATGGCTGCGCAGACGATACTCACTGAACAGCACCAAAGCGCTTTCTAAATTCCGTCCCAGTTTTTCCTGGATTGCGCCACAGCGCACCAGCCCCTGTATGCGCTTAAAGGTATTACTTTGCCGGACGCCATATTTGAGGGCCAGTGCACGAATGCCGTGCACCAACGGGAATATCGCCCCTTTTTTGATGTCCACGCCCTGCTCTTCCTTTTTGACGCGTCCAAACAGGGTTAGAGGCACAGCAAAGCGCATGACGGGCTGCGCGAAATGGGACAACAAGATGTCACTGGCTGTCATTTCCTCTGCCAGTGCCCTTCCCATGCGGTCGAGCAATTTAGCATCGCCAGACACCCGCTGGGCATCTAACACGATGGCCAAGTTCATTTGACTCTGCTCATCTAAGTTCTGAACCCAATCATTTAGAGTTTGTGTCCATTCACTTTCAGTTTTCGCCCACTGAGGATTGGATACCATGACATTGCCAGGGCATGGCGGGAATCCAAGCCCAATGAGCTCGTCAATGAACCGCTGAGTATCCTGTGCGCGTGTTGGCCATTCGAATCCATCTCGAATAATCAACGCGTTATCCTGATCGGTACGTACGATTTGTTCGCTCCGCCCTTCGCTGCCCAACACCACCAACGCCGTGTTAGCCCGCACGGATTCGTCGACGGTTAGCTCCCACACCTTCGCAATCAGTCGAGTATTCAAAGCACCCAACAAATCCATTAGAAAGCGGATTCGGGTGCCTTTATCGACCAGGTTTCGGATCAGCGGATTGATGTGCTCCATTGCTTCGCGCAGATCTTCAATACTCTGGGCCTTTTCAATGCCTACCCCGATACTGTGACTGCGAGAACTGAGGTAACCCAACACGTCTGGCAATTCCGCCACCCCAATGATGGCACTGTCACGCTTCACCACGACACGTTTGATGTGGTGGCGTGCCATGACCGTCAAGGCTTCAAATAGAAAGGTATCCGCATCAACCGAAATCAAATTGCGGCCGGTACACACTCGCACCGGTGAATCAGGACTGTGGCCCTCTAGCACGGTCGCGTTTAATAGATCGGTACCGGTGACCAGCCCATAACTGCCCGCCTCACCCGGAAAGTCGACCAAGGCACTGTCAATGTGGCCGGAGCGCATTTTGATCACGCAGTCCCGAATAGACGTATCGGCGTTGACGACTAGAGCTTTACGCATGACAGACTCGCCGACGCGCACAAGGCTAAAATCATCGCCCTCACGGTCGCCACCCACCTGCCAGTGCTTGGACATGGTCGCCAGGCCCTTGTGGAAATAGTGGCGAAATTCTGCGTTTTCGTGCACCAAATCCAAGAACAAGCGAGCCGGAAGTACCTGACAAATGACCTCTTCATAGGCCACGTAGGCGTCACGAGCCTGGCCCTTCAGCACAGCCAAAGAACCAAACAAATCGCCGTCCGAGAACTGAGAAATCATGTGCCGCGAATCGCGCTCAACCGAATCGCCGTCGTATTCCTCAACTTTGCCCTTGATGATTAAGTAAATGCCCTCGGGCGAGGCGCCCGCCTCAATAATGGTTTGACCGGCTTCAAAATATTCCAGATGCAGACCTGTGCTCAGCCTTTGAACCTGTGATTCATTCAACAAGTTAAAAGGCGGAACACTCAAATCCAGAACAGGCGTATCCATAAGCTTCCTTAGTGACCACTAAAAAGGGGTGTCACCGCTGACACCCCTCCATGGTTAATGCAGAGGTCCGAGGACCCCTGCTGGCAACAACGCTTAGTGAGCGTGTGCTGCACCCGCACCGCGAGGAATACGGATGTCTTCAACCATCTGCTGAATCTCTTGCGGCGGCGCAGCCGTCGCGCGAGACACGAAGTATGCAACGACGAAGTGCAGAATCATACCGATGGTACCAATGCCCGTGGGCTTGATATCAGCGATGATGAAGCCGTTCTTCTCAACGAAGACGTTCAGCACGATGTAGGTGAAGGTAAAGATCAAACCGACCAACATACCTGCGATTGCACCTTCACGGTTCATACGCTTGTCGAAAATACCGTTGATGATAACGGGGAAGAACGACGCTGCAGCCAGACCGAATGCGAACGCTACTACCTGAGCTACGAAGCCCGGAGGGTTAATACCCAAGTAACCTGCAACCAAGATCGCTGCAACTGCGGCGC
>JASFWN010000061.1:0-5728 GCA_050049295.1 Pseudomonadales bacterium | reverse complement strand
GCCACGGGCAGCCATCAGTTCGTTCGCTTCGCTCATCTTCGACTTGCCAGTTTCTTTGTCTTTGAAGATCACGCGACCCAACAGGTCGTGAGAAATCGCAGCAGAGATTACCAGCAACAGGCCCGCAGCCGTTGACAATGCAGCTGCCAAACCACCCGCCGCGATCAACGCGATTACCCAGTTGGGTAGACGTGCGATTTCGGGGTTAGCCAATACGATGATGTCACGGTCAACATACAGTTCGTTTTCGATTGCCTGTCCTGCAGGGGCTGCAGTCGGAGCATTCGACAACATACGCTCGCCAGATTGGCCAGTTGCGTCAGTGTAAGTAGGCTTGCCAGCGAACGCTGCGCCGTTAGCAAACTGAATCTTGCCGTCGCCGTTCTTGTCCATCCAACCGATCAAACCACCTTTTTCCCAGGTAGCGAACCAGTTACCCGCACAAGGCATACGAGCTGCGTCGCCGCCTTCAGCGCGAACTGCATTGATCGCCGCTTCTTGTTCAGCCGTACATTCTGCAGTCCAAGTCGCGTAGTCGTTGTTCTGTACGTTCTTGATCAGGTTCAAACGTGCGAATGCCGCAACGCCAGGAACCGAGGTGTACAAGATCGAAATGAACAGCAATGCCCAACCTGCAGAGATACGCGCGTCACGTACTTTGGGTACAGTGAAGAAACGTACGATAACGTGAGGCAGACCCGCCGTACCGGCCATCAGAGCCACACACAGCAAGAAGGTATTCCAAACACCTGCACGGCCTTCAGTGTAAGGAATGCTGAAGCCCAAGTCGGTGAAGGTCTGGTCCAGTGCAGTCAGCAAGTAAGTGCCCTGCTGGATGGTTTGAACGCCGTTGTCGAAGTCAAACGCGATGGTTCCGCCCAAACCGAACTGAGGTAGGAAGGTACCGGTTACCTGCAATGACAGGAATACCGCGGGAACAACGAAGGCAACGATCAATACACAGTACTGAGCCACCTGAGTGTAGGTAATACCCTTCATGCCGCCCAAAACAGCGTAGAAGAATACGATACCCATACCGATGATCACGCCGGTATTCACGTCAACCTGAAGGAAACGTGAGAATACAACGCCAACACCACGCATCTGGCCAGCCACGTAAGTGAATGAAACGAAGATTACACAGATAACCGCCACCGTACGTGCGAAGTCTGAGTAATAACGGTCACCTACGAAGTCCGGCACAGTGAACTTACCGAACTTACGTAGGTAAGGTGCCAACAGCATCGCCAGCAGTACATAACCACCAGTCCAGCCCATCAGGTACGCTGCGCCGTCACGACCCAGCAGTGAAACGATACCAGCCAACGAAATGAACGAGGCCGCTGACATCCAGTCCGCAGCAGTCGCCATACCGTTTGCAACGGGGTGAACCCCACCACCGGCTACGTAGAAGTCTTTTGTTGAGCCAGCCTTGGCCCAAATTGCGATCCCGATGTACAACGCGAATGACGCGCCGACAAAGAGATAAATCAACGTTTGTAAATCCATGACTTAATCCCTTATTCCGTTACGTCGTATTTTTCGTCGATCGCATTCATGCGCTTGGCATAAATGAAGATCAGAATCATAAACACGTACATGCTTCCCTGCTGTGCAAACCAGAAACCCAGTTTGAAGCCGGCGATTTGGATTGTGTCCAGCAGGTCTACGAACAAGATGCCGCAGCCGTAAGACACAACGAACCAAACAGCCAAGAGCTGCATAATCGTCGTGATATTTTCTTTCCAGTAGGCCTGGGCCTTCTGTGCGTCCATTTTTTCACCCTTATCATTTGTTTTAGAGGCGAGTGAAATCTAGCAAGACTGCGTTAAGCCAGTTAGTCTACTTTCGGATAACAAAAGCGTCTGCAGGGCGCACAAAACCAAAGGATCTGGGTGTGTTTTCGACCTTTTACCTACTGCTGGCCAGTCTGGCCTACGTGGTCTTCCTCTTTTTTATCGCCTACCGCGGCGATAAAAAGCGAGCAAAGCCCCTGCCACCGATCGCCTACGCCCTGGCAATTGGCACCTATTGCACGTCTTGGACGTTCTACGGTGCGGTCGGAACCGCCGCCAACGTAGGCTGGGGATTCTTGCCAATTTATTTGGGCCCGGCCATTAGCTTTTTGCTGTTCTGGGCTATTTTCAAAAAAATCGGCACCCTGACCGATGTGCATGGCATCAGCTCCATTGCCGACTTTATCGCGACTCGATACGGCAAGGCCCGCTCCATCGCTGTTTTAATCACCATGATGGCCCTGTTGGTGGTCGTGCCCTATATCGCGCTTCAATTGAAAGCGATCTCGACTGCCTGGAGTACCCTCACAGGTCAGGCCGGCACTGGCACACCGGCCTTGATTGCCACGCTACTCATGACGATTTTTGCGGTCGCCTTTGGTACGGGACGTCTAAACCGCCGCGAACACCATCGGGGTTTGATGTTATCGCTGGCCGTTGAGTCGGCTTTCAAGCTATTCGCTTTCGCTGCCGTCGCCATCGGTATCACTGCACTAAATTTTGGCGACTTTGGCGGCTTAATGCATGCGGCTTCGGTTGCCCCCGCGGCGCAGGCGTTGTTTACCACCGATTTCACAGCACCCTTGTTTCTTTCGCAAACCATCCTAGCCGCGCTTGCGGTCTTTTGTTTGCCTCGTCAGTTTCAATTGAGCTTTGTCGAATCCGGCGGCGCCGAGCGCACAGATCTCGCGCGCTGGGCCATGCCGGTCTACCTCGCGATGTTCGCGTTATTGGTGATTCCGATGGCTGCAGCGGGCATGCTGCTATTGCCCGAGCAAGCCAAGCCAGATCTGTATGTCTTGCTATTGCCGCTGAGCGCAGGTCTGGAATCCTTGACCCTGCTGGCTTATCTGGGCGGTTTATCGGCCGGCATCGCCATGATCATCGCCGCCACCATGGCACTGTCCACCATGGTTTGTAACGAATGGGTCGTGCCCTACTACGCGTCTCGCGCGGACCATGACACCAACGACGATTTGTCTGAAGTCATTCTGGCCAGCCGACGATGGGCCATCGTACTGATCATGTTGTTGGCCTATGTCTACCACGAATTGGCCACCGGTGGCGTCAGCCTGGCGAGTACCGGCCTTTTGGCCTTTGTGGCCGCGGCACAGTTCGCCCCCTCACTATTGATCGGCCTCTATTGGCGTCAAGCGAATCGATACGGGGCCATTGCCGGTCTGTTGTTGGGCGGCGGCATTTGGGGACTGTCCCTGGCCATACCCGCTTGGAGCGGTATGACCCAAGCTCAAGCGATCGCCTGGAACGATGGATTGGGACTGGTTGGCTTGGCCAATTTAGACCCCATTACTCACACCACTCTCTGGTCTCTGGGTGTCAACCTGATCGCCTTTGTTCTCGTGTCGTTGTTGACTCGACCCAACTTCAATGACCGCATGCAAGCCAGCGTGGTGGTTGACTCCAATGCACTGATGACAGCGCCGCGCGCGTGGCGGGGTCAGCTCTCGGTCGGTGATCTTGAAATCTTGCTGGCTCGTTATTTGGGTGAGCAAGCATCCCAGGTCGCCTGGCAAGAGATCAAAGACCTGCTCAACGATCCACTGGATAAACTGCAAAGCGAAGCGTCGCCGCAACTCTATGGACTGATTGAGCGTCGCCTGGCTCAAGTCATGGGCGCTTCCAGTGCCCGTTTGGTTCTGGATTCACGGGCTAGAGGGCGGATGGTCAAGGCCGAAGAGTTGGTCTCGGTGGTCGAGGAATCCAATCGTGCGTTACAGACCAGTCGCGAACAGTTAACGGCCGCGCTCGAAAATCTCGCCACCGGCGTGAGCGTAGTCGACGCGCAATTGAGGTTGGTCGCTTGGAACCGGCGCTACCAACAAATCTTCGATTATGATGAAGAACTCTTGCAGGTCGGACGCCCGATTGCAGACCTCATCCGCTATAACGCCGAACGAAACTTCTTTGGCAAAGGCAGTATTGATATTCAGGTGAAGCGGAGACTGGACCACCTAGAGTCGGGTCGAAGTCATCGACGGATCACCTACTTACCCAATGGCACCGTGATCGAGATCAGCGGTAACCCCATGCCCGACGGCGGCTTTGTAACGAGCTTTTATGACATCACCGAGCTCAAGCGTAATGAACAGGCCTTGCAGGCCTCAGAAGCCAATATCCGTCTGTATACAGACAGCTTGCCGAGCATGCTGTCCTACCTGGATAACGATTGTCGGGTGTTATTCGTAAACCAAGCATTCGAAAACATCATGGGAATGCCGCGCGAGACCATCTTAGGCCGCTACACCTGGGAGATATTCTCTGAGCACGAGTACAAGCAGCGCCAACCTCATATTGAACGCGCGCTCAAAGGTCAGTCTTCCAGCTTTGAATTGATGATCGAATATCAAGGCAATGCGCACCATTACGAAGCGATTTACACACCGCACACCAAAGATGAACATGTCATCGGTGTTTTCATCATGTATCAAGACGTTACCCAGCGGCGCGAAGCAGAAATCCAACTCAAAGAAGCCAACGAAACGCTAGAAGAGCGAGTCGCGCAACGCACCCAGGAAATCAGTCAAGTGAACTCGCAATTGATGCGCGAAAACCAAATCCGTGCACTGACCGAGACACAACTACAACAGGCCAAGCAAGAGGCCGAGCAGGCCAACCTTTCGAAAACTCGATTCTTGGCGGCCGCCAGCCACGATTTGATGCAACCGCTCAATGCAGCCCGCCTGTTCACCAGCGCATTGCAAAACAGACTGACTGGTGAGGCTGAAACGCTGGCTCAGAATTTGGATAGCTCGTTAGACAATGCCGAAGAATTGCTCGGAACATTGCTTGAAATATCTAAATTGGATGCCGGCGCGACCAAACCTAATCTGCAGCCGGTGAATCTAGTCGACATCATGTCCACTCTAAAGGTTGAATTCAGCGCGCTGGCCCAGGAGAAAGGCATAAAATTAAGCGCACGACCCCGTGAAGCCTGGGTCATGGCCGACCCACTGATGCTGCGTCGAATTCTGCAGAATTTCTTATCTAACGCCCTGCGCTATACCCGCCAAGGCGGGGTCTTGATGGGTGCTCGAATTAGCCCTGACAAAGTGACCGTCCAAGTCTGGGATTCGGGCATTGGTATCCCCGAGCGAGATCAGTCACGCGTATTTGAGGAATTCGCACGACTGGAATCTGGTCGAGCTCAGCACGACAAGGGGATGGGACTCGGCTTATCCATTTCTATCCGGCTGGCCCGACTCATCGGCGCCGAATTGAATCTGCGATCCCAGGAAAACAAAGGGACGGTTTTCAGCCTGTCATTACCGCTGACACAGGAACGAGCGGCACCGAAGCCCGCGAATCCCCTCGGACGCCGAAGCAAAGCCAGCTTGGCAGGCCTGGACGTCCTGTGCGTAGACAACGAGCCCATGATCCTAGACGGAATGGCGAAATTGCTTGGAGACTGGGGCTGTCAGGTCCGGTGCTGTGCTGACCAAGATGCCGTCCTAGCAAGTATCAAGGAGTCTGGCGCGCCTGATCTCCTGATCCTGGACTATCACCTAGACAACGATGTGACCGGGCTTGATGTGCTAGACGCGGTCAAAGCCACCTTAGATTCACCCTCTGCGTCGATCCTGCTCACTGCGGATCGAACCGAGGAAACTGCTGCCAAGGCAACGGCTGCAGGCGCACGGATTATGAACAAACCTGTACGCCCTGCTGCCTTACGGGCGCTAATGTCTGCGTTA
>JASFWN010000128.1:0-3621 GCA_050049295.1 Pseudomonadales bacterium | reverse complement strand
CCGGCGCCCGCAAGTAAGGAATAGCAAGATGATTAAAGGACTAGTAGGCGCGATCGCCCTCAGTGCAGCCTTTGTTGCACAGGCCGGTGGTTCAGTTGAAAGCATCATTGACCAAGCCATTGCTGCGAATAATGAAGCAAAGTCATTGGGCTATGAGTGGAACGTAACTGGCAAGGCCATTAAGGCAGCGCAAGCGGCTCTGAAGGCCGGTGACTCAGCCGAAGCGATGAAGTTGGCGGCGCACGCCAAATACATGGCCGAAGCGTCAGTTTACCAAGGTAAAGACGAGCCCAATATGTGGCAGATGCGTGTACCGAAGTAAGCGTTAAGGCACCCATGAAAAAGCCCAGCTGATTAGCTGGGCTTTTTTTATGCCTATTGTTTAATAAAAAAGCCGGCCTCGAGGGGCCGGCTTGGACAACTTAGGCGAAGTCGCCGGCGTAGTCTGCAAACCCGGGGTTTTGCGTCTCGCCAATCACCTTGGGGTTATTGACCTTGGGTAGGCGAATCACTTGGTCGTCATCGCGCTCGTTACGCAAGTAATCCGCGATGATGTCCCACAACAGTCGTCCTTCAGGGGTGCGGTTAACCGTAGCCCACCCGGACACTGAGTAGTTCTGATCGTCAACGATGGCCGTGCCGTCGTCCAAGCGAACATCGGTAATGCGCTCACCCAGGGGCTTTGAAGGATTAATGGTGTAATCCAAGCCACCCACACGAACCATGTCGCCACCCGATTGCAGGTAAGGATCTGGATCAAATAGGTTGTCAGCCACACCTTCCAGCATGTCTTTGATCTGTTTGCCAGTCATGTCCTGCACGTAGGTTTCGGAGTAGGTGGTCGCGCACTGGTTCAGCACGTCTTCCATCGTGATCCAGTCGCCTTCCAAGGTGGTTGTGCCCCAGCGAACGCCTGCAGATAAGCTTATGTCGGCCTTGTATTCCCAACGCAGAGCGTTGCAAATGACCTGGTCCCAGGTGCCCATAAAGTTACCGCGACGGTAAAGGGTACGGTCCGCCTTAGCCAGCTTCTCACTCAAGATGCTTTCGTAGGTTTTGCCGACACGGGCCGGGTTGTTTTGCCACTTCTTGTTACGTGCCTCGATGACGTTTTCATCGTAGACGGTCTGACGCATCTGATTGATGAAGGCGTTCATTTCTTTACAAGGAGCCAGCCAATCAGAAATAACCGGCAACTGCTTGTAGTTCATCTGCTTGATCTGACCGCCTTCGATGGCCATGTCCATGCAGCCAACAAACTTGCCGTTGGATCCGGCGTTGGTGACCCAGCACTCGCCGCCACCGGCGTTCTTAACTTTCAACGGCTTCGGCACGCCGTCGTGAGTATGGCCGCCGAATACAGCGTTCAAGCCAGGCACGCGTTCTGCCATCTTGACGTCGACGTCCATGCCGTTGTGTGAAACCAGTACGACTGCATCTGGGTTTTCGTCACCGCGAATTTGCTCAACCAGCTCAGCCATGTCGTCTTCACGCAGGCCAAATGACCAGTCGGGGAAGAATTCACGGGGGTTGGCGTTGGATGTGCGGGGGAAGGCTTGGCCGACTACTGCAATTCGCGCGCCGTTCACTTCTTTGATGACGTAAGGCTGGAAGGCGTGTCCAGAATCTTCGTCAAACAAACCGCGACCGTCAAAGCGATCTACCATTTCAAAGTAGGCGTCGTCGAACAGGGAGTCTTCTAAGATCTTGACGTTCTGGCCAATGAAGTCCCCTTTGAACAAGGCGACGTTTGAAAGAACTTCTTCTTCACGGTAGGTAAATTCCCAGTGACCGACCATGACGTCGATGCCAAGGATGTTTGAGGCCTCTACCATGTCAACGCCACGGGTCCACAGCGATGTGCCCGAGCCCTGCCACAGGTCACCGCCGTCGAGCGTCAAGGTGTTTTGACGACCGCCCGCTTGATCACGCAGTTGATCCAGCAGGGTTTTCACGTGGGCAAAACCGCCGGTACGACCAAACTTTTGCGCCTGCTCGAGGAAATTCAGATAGGTGTAGGCATAGGCCTCAGGCGAGTTTTCTGCAAAGCCCATTTCTTTGAGGAAGTTCTTGCCCACCAAGTGCGGTGCGCGGCCAAACGCATCGCCAACACCCAAGTTGACGTTGGGCTCGCGGAAATAAACCGGCTTTAACTGTCCATGAACGTCGGTAATGTGCAGGATACGCGCATCGCCTGACATGGGAATGTCATAAAAGTTGTCTGGTGCCGTGGAGCCAGCCAGCGCACGAGCGCTGTACATGGCAGGCAGGCTGCCTGCGGCCATGGCAGCAGCCAGGCCCTGTAAAAATTGACGGCGATCGATTGTTGCCATATTTTCCTTCCTCAACCCGGGCCGGATGCCCAGCGGTGTCCCAATCTATGGCCATGTGCCATAGAAAAATTTCAAACAGAAAATGATACGGAAGCGTGCTGCTTTGAAGAACAGACTTGCCTTATTCGCGATATTCACTTTTGTTATAACCTTATTCTACCCGGCTCGGGCAGACGTTGTGAAGCCAGCCTTGATCGAAATCAGTGCCTATTCGACGGAAGTGGTAGAGGTTGAAATCCGCACCAGCGTTGAGGCGTTATTGACCGGGATTAATGGACGCTTCCGGAACACGACGGAAGCCCCCAACGCAGACGAATACGATCGATTGCGCGAGATGGACGGCCCAGCGCTTACCGCCGAGTTTGAGGGCTTTCATAAGCGGCTAATCAGTCAGACCGAATTGTTAGCCGATGGCGAGCGGGTAGAGCTGCAAATAGACCGAGTTGAAATCCCGGAAGCGGGTTATACGCAAGTACCTCGTAACAGCGTCATTTATCTGAAGGGCGCCTTGTCGAGAAGTGCAAAAAGCCTGACGTGGTACTACCCAGAAGCCTTTGGTGATCACGCGACGCGTGTCCGGCAAATTGACACCGAAATGGATGAGTTTCACTGGTCCCCTCATCAATGGGTCAAGTCCGATCAGCCCACTGAGCCATTTTCGTTGACGCAGGTGTTTTCCCAGCTCAGCCTCACCGATATTTTGACCACGTATACCTACAGCGGTTTCGAGCACATTATCCCGTTGGGGCTGGACCATATCCTGTTTGTGCTAGGGATCTTCTTGTTAAGCCGCATGCTGCCGACCATTTTGTGGCAAGTGACCATGTTTACTTTGGCACACAGCATCACCTTGGCACTGGGTGTGTATGGATGGGTTAATCTGCCGGCGCAGGTAGTCGAGCCCTTGATCGCGTTATCGATTGCCTACATTGGTATCGAAAATATCTGGCGCCAGAAGCTCAGTCGTCTGCGATTGCCATTGATCTTTGCATTTGGCTTGTTGCATGGGTTGGGTTTTGCGTCGGTGCTGACGGATTTTGGTATGCCGACTAGCGACTTTGCTTGGGCGCTAGTTGCATTCAATGTGGGGGTCGAAATAGGGCAAGTGGCCATCGTGCTGGCTTCGTACCTGTTAGTGGCGCGTTGGTTTAAGAGCGAACGTGCCTATCGATTGTGGGTGGTAATACCCGGTTCGGCGTTGATTGGCTTGGCCGGGCTGTATTGGTTCGTTGAGCGAATTGAGTGGATTTAATTTAAACCGCTGATGGCCTGCTCGATTTTGTAGCCA
>JASFWN010000127.1:0-3629 GCA_050049295.1 Pseudomonadales bacterium | reverse complement strand
TTTAACCTGACCCAAGCCTATGGCGAGAGCCTATCACTGATCAGCGCAACCTTAAGCGATATACAGTTGCCCATTCGCCTGCCACAGGAGATCGCCCTTACCCGGTTGAAAATTCAGGCTCAAGACGCCTTGGGGCAGGATGTCAGCTCGCTCAAAGATCTCATCTATCTGAGCGCCTTGGAGGGCCTGGACAAGCTACCTGACAATCAAGCCGATATTTGGCGCCGTGCGCAGCACGCTACGGACCTCGAACTGGATGACCAGCGCAGTGAATTTAATGGCTGGATTGCCCTGGCTCAGGTCTTAACTCAACCCAATCCAGAACAAGCCATGCGCCTATGGCTAACCCAGTGGCGCGATCACTCCGCCAACCTAGACCTACCTGGCGAAGTGGCAAATCTATTGGATTCGAGTTGGCCAGTGGCCGGCAAGGTTGGCGCCATTTTGCCGCTGTCTGGCCCGTTACAGTCCGTTGGGCAATCTTTACTGGATGGACTGATTGAACAACAGCTGGACAGCAACAGCGGCGATCTTGTTATCGTTGATGGAGCCGAGGGCGTGAGCGCAGCATTGGCCAAACTCAACGACGCCGGCGTCGAAATCATCGTCGGCCCCCTGCCAAAAGAGCAAGTGTCTGAACTGTTTGAGCTCAAGCCTGTTCAAGCGGTCTTGTCACTGAACTATTTGGATCAAGTCACAGACGCATCCAGCGACTCTGCACGATTCATGATGGGATTGGCGCCCGAAGACAATGCAAGGGATGCCGCACGCTTGATGGCAGCCCAGTCAACCGAGCGTCCACTGCTTTTGGTCCCCGGCGATCAATTGGGAGAACGGGTGGTGGCGGCATTTTCAAAACAATGGGCGCAACACGCCGAATCACAGCCCATTATTCAGACTTATTTGAATGATGATCAGCGCCAGATCGTGAGCCAAGCGCTCGGCGTGAGCGAAAGCCAGACCCGCCATCGCAATCTTGAACAACAGCTAGGTATCGAGCTCGAATTCACTCCGCGCCGCCGTCAAGACATCGGCAGCGTTTACATCTATGGGGACTCCATCGCCTCGGCCCAGCTAAAACCCTTACTGGCGTTTTATTACGCCGGGGATCTGCCGGCTTGGATTGCGGACGTTGCACTGGATCAAAACTTGGATCTGGTTAGACAAGATCTCAATGGCGCCTACCTGGTCGCCATGCCTTGGCAACTGGACAACCCAAGGGGCAACGTGCTGTATCAGCTAGGCCGCGATGCGTGGTCATTAAGTCAAAATCTAGATGGGCAGTTGCAAGCCGAATACTCGGGGGCGACCGGCAATTGGTTTAAGGAAGGCGCCCAATTACGCCGCAAACTTCAACCCGCCTTGATTACACAGGATCAGATTCGCCCCATCCTTCGCACTGAAGGCAGTTATCTGAGTGACTTGGTATTGCCGCCCTTAGCAACACCACCAGATTTGGATTTACTCCTGCAATGAGATCTGGGGCGGAGGCCGAAGACTGGGTAGCCGCTCAGCTCCATGCTCGAGGGGTGAAAATTCGGGCTCGCAACTATCGCTGCCGCCTCGGTGAAATTGACCTGATCGCTGAACACCAAAACACACTTATCTTTATAGAGGTGAAGGCACGCAAACAAATAGACCGCGCCAGGGCCAGTGTAGATCGCCATAAACAACGCAAATTGGGGCTCACCGCCGCCCAATACGTGTCTCGTTCTCACTGGGAAGGGGCTTGTCGCTTTGATGTCGCCGCGGTTTGTTCTGATCATGACGGCAATTGGCGTTGTGATTGGACCGCAGACGCCTTTACCATAGACCGATGTTAGAACACATTGCTCAGCGCACCGCCACCCTGTCGAGCGGCTTGATTGAAATATCCGAACGACTAGGGCCGACGCTGGCACAAGTCAGCGCACAGTTAACTCAAACATTGCTGACTGAGGGTCGAATACTGACCTGCGGTGTTGGACAACAAGCGGCCCTGGCGCAGATGTTTAGCACGCAACTGAACCACAAATTGAATCAAGACCGCCCAGCCTTACCTTCGATTTGCTTGAATGCCGATGCGGTTTTGGTCTCGTCGATCGCATCAGGGCGATCTGGATCCGAAGTGTATGCCCA
Source organism: Pseudomonadales bacterium (assembly GCA_050049295.1). Classification (GTDB taxonomy): domain Bacteria; phylum Pseudomonadota; class Gammaproteobacteria; order Pseudomonadales; family Litorivicinaceae; genus Litorivicinus. Next base: position 1,511 of record JASFWN010000127.1, on the reverse strand, counting down.
CCAAATACGGGCCATGGCCCAACCACAGGATTTACTCGTTCTGTTCTCGGCAAACGGGTCTGAGCCTGCGTGCATGAAAGCCCTGTCATCGGCCCACGATCGAGACATTGGTTGCATTATTATTTCTGATGAGTCCGGCGGGGAACTTAGCGCGCTGATCGGACACGAAGACCAAGAAATTCGGCTTCCTTCACAGGAGCAAGCCACCTTATTACCCATGCAACTGGCTGTCAGCACCCTGTTGCTAGAACTGATTGAAAAACAACTATTCGGATGATGAACATGCGCACTGCTCTTCTTTTCTCAATCGCCTTAGGCCTTTCTGGTTGCACGACTGTGGTATCCAGCATGGTGGACGAGCCTATTCAACCCAATATTGGATCCCGGACAGTGGGTGGGGCACTCAGCGACACCCTGATCAAGGAGATTGCCGAGGTTAACCTCGCTAAAACCAGTGAGACCCTTAAGCAAAGCAATATCAATGTGACGGTTTTTAACGGCACGGCCTTACTAACGGGTCAAGTTCCAGACCAAGCCACCCAAAGTGCCGCGCAGCAAGTGGTAGCCGATGTTCGTGGTGTTAAAAAAGTTGAGAATGCTCTGAGCGTTGCCGGAGCCACCAGCCTGGGTGTTCGAGCCAACGATGCCTATCTGACCACTGCGGTCAATGCAGTGCTGGCAAAAGAAGTCGGTTTAAAACTGGCACAACGGACCAAGGTCACTACGGAAGATGGAACGGTGTACTTAATGGGATTCTTGACCGGCCAAGAAATCGAAGCGGTCACCATGGCGGCTCAGACGGTGGGCGGCGTTGAACGAATCGTAGCGCTATTCGAACGAATCGACTAACGCACGATCTTTAAACCGGGCCGGCCAGGTGGACGACCAGCCGGGCCTTCGGTTTTATCGGTCGGCTTTTCAGTCGATTCCGTGGGAGAGCCTGGCGGATCACCGGGCTCAGCCACAAACTGCATACCCTCACCGGTTTCCTTGGCAAATATCCCTTTGACCGCTGCCATTGGAATCCAAAGATGCTCAGGCTTACCACCAAAGCGGGCAGAAAAGCTGACATCCTCGTTGGTCATGCTCAGGTCACGTACCGCACTGGGCGATATACTGAGAATCAAGATACCTTCATGACCATAGCCCGCGGGAACCTGAACGCCTTCGAGGGTCTCATCGACCATCAAATGCGGAGTAGCGTCGTTATCGAGCATCCACTCATATAGGCCCCTTAACAGGTAGGGTCGTGAGGATTTCATCCTAGACGCATTTCCCGTTCTAACTCAGACAACGACAACTGGAACCCTTCGCGAGCAAAAATGCGTTCGCAATAATCACGAATGGCTACTGTGCTTTTCGCAGGCAGGTCCAGCTCTAGCATGTCTGAGCGCCACAGAATCGGTGCCACAGCGCAATCGACCAAGCTGAAATCATCGCTCATAAAAAAGGGCTTTTCTTCAAAGATACCATTGGTCGCAATGATCGAATCCCGTAACGCCTTGCGGGCA
>JASFWN010000126.1:0-3636 GCA_050049295.1 Pseudomonadales bacterium | reverse complement strand
GATCGGACTGGGCACCTTACTGGACGGGGCTCACTTACTCTTTGGCGAAGCCGCACGAGATTGGCGGGTGCAAATCATGCCCGATGGTTACCCCGGCGTATTGATGGCCATTTTGCCGCCGGGCGCGTTCATTTTGTTGGGATTTTTGATTGCGGCTAAAGCAGCCTGGGACCAGCGCCAGAGCCGACTCAACCAGACACAAGTGGTGGCCGGTAGCAAACGGGTGCGCGTTACCGGTGACGTCTCATGAACGCAGACAAACGCCATCAAATCTTTTCGCGCCTGCGTGACGAAAACCCCAGCCCGAAAACCGAATTGGAATACGCCAATCCATTTGAGCTGTTGGTGGCGGTGACGCTGAGCGCTCAGGCCACCGATGTGGGTGTTAACAAAGCCACTCGCAAATTGTTTCCTGTCGCCAACACACCCGAGGCTATCTATGCACTTGGAGTCGATGGGCTCAAGGAATACATCAAAACCATCGGTCTGTTTAATTCAAAAGCAGAAAACGTACATGCCGCCTGCAAGATGCTGATTGAGGAGCACAATTCCGAAGTGCCTCAGGATCGGGAATCATTAGAGCGACTGCCGGGTGTCGGCCGAAAGACAGCCAACGTTGTACTCAACACAGCCTTTGGTCAGCCAGCCATGGCAGTGGATACGCATATTTTTAGAGTCAGTAATCGAACCGGCATCGCCAAGGGAAAAACCGTTCGCCAGGTCGAAGACCGGCTCATGAAATGGGTTCCAAAAGAGTTTCTGATCGATGCCCATCACTGGTTGATCTTGCACGGCCGGTACACCTGCAAAGCACGTAAGCCAGAATGCGGCCGGTGCTTGATTGAAGACCTGTGCGAATTCAAAGACAAACGTGACTACCTTGAAGATTGACGCACCCAAGAAGAGTGGCAAGGGTTAGGCTCACCGGATTTATCTGGCGTCGGTAAACGCACGGTAATGATCGAGTGGTAGGACTTTCAAGGCCGGGTCAACGAAGACTTTTGCGATCAGGTTGAAGATGTCACGGCTGATCTCAGCGCCGTGTTCCCCAGACTTGACGAGTTTCAGCGCCGACCTGCGTCGCCAACCCATCGGTTGCAAGCACAAAGGTGTCCTTGGACATGCTCAAACGATGCATCTCTACCTTTAGACGACTGTCTCGAATGTTATAGCCCAATGTGGTGCGCGCTCCACGCAATCGCTCTTCCTGCGCGGTCTCGGACACGATCAGCAAATCAATACCGGCGAAGTCTTTGAGTCAAGCCTATGCTCGGTCCAGTTCCCGCTCAAGCTCGAGCGGGTCCTGAGGTGTGGTTGGGTTAGCCCTGTCTGTTTGTCACCGAGACGCTGGCGATTACCCAGTTACTTAACCGATCGACCCAGATTGGCCGCAATGCGCAAACGCAAAGCATTCAGCTTGATAAAGCCAGCGGCATCGGCCTGATCGTAAGCACCGCCGTCATCTTCAAACGAGGCAATGTTACCGTCAAACAAACTGTTGTCTGAGCTCCGGCCGACCACGATGATGTTGCCCTTGTAGAGTTTCAGACGAACCGTGCCGTTAACCACTTCTTGGGTCTGATCAATCAAAGCCTGCAGCGCCTTGCGCTCGGGCGAATACCAGTAGCCGTTGTAGATCAGGCTGGCATAGCGAGGCATCAACTCGTCTTTCAAGTGCCCTGCTTCACGGTCCAGAGTGATCGATTCGATCGCACGGTGCGCTTTGAGCATGATGGTGCCGCCGGGCGTCTCGTAACAACCACGAGCTTTCATGCCCACGTAACGGTTTTCAACGATATCGGTACGACCGATGCCATTTTCGCCACCAATTTTGTTCAGGGTTTCCAGCATGGTCGCGGGGCTAAGCGCCTCGCCATTCAGCGTCACGGGATCGCCGTTTTGGAATCCGATTTCGATGTAACGGGCTTCGTCCGGAGCATTTTCGGGGCTGACCGACCAGCGCCACATGTCTTCTTCGCTCTCGCTCGCAGGGTCTTCAAGGATTCCGCCCTCGTAGCTGATGTGCAGCAAGTTGGCGTCCATAGAATACGGGCTCTTCTTACCGCGTTTCATGTCGACTTCGATGCCGTGCTCTTCGCAGTAGGCCATCAGTTTTTCACGGCTGTTCAGATCCCACTCACGCCAAGGTGCGATCACTGAGATACCTGGGGTCAATGCATAAGCACCCAATTCAAAGCGAACCTGATCATTACCCTTGCCCGTCGCGCCATGGCTGATGGCGTCTGCGCCGGTTTCCTCGGCGATCTCGACCAAACGCTTAGCGATCAGCGGCCGTGCAATCGAGGTACCCAGCAAATACTCGCCTTCGTAAATGGTGTTAGCCCGGAACATCGGGTAGACGAAATCACGCACAAATTCTTCACGTAGGTCTTCGATGTAGATTTCTTTGACGCCTAGGGCTTGAGCTTTGGCACGAGCAGGCTCAACTTCTTCGCCTTGACCAATGTCTGCGGTGAAGGTCACGACCTCGCAGTTGTAGGTTTCCATCAACCACTTCACGATGACCGAAGTATCCAGACCGCCTGAATAGGCCAATACCACCTTATTGATGTTGCTCACGCCAATCTCCTTAATTTGAGGCGCGGAATTCTATCTATTTCTACTCAATTAGTCATCCAAGCTCGCCGGGGACCAGGGAAACCGATAAACTAGTCAGATATGGAAAGCCCTACTCCCTTACTCAAAGAACGATTTCGCGGCTTTCTGCCCGTGGTTATCGATGTTGAAACCGCTGGATTTAATGCCCAAACCGATGCCCTACTTGAACTGGCAGTTTGTCCCATTGAAATGGATGAGGACGGCAATTGTTTTCCAGGTGAAGTCGTCGGGTTTCATATCACGCCCTTTGAGGGTGCCAACCTAGACCCGAAAAGCCTCGAATTCACTGGAATTGATCCCTACCATCCGCTGCGGCTGGCACAGCCGGAGGATCAGGCCTTAGGACATGCATTCCGCCCGGTGCGCAGTGCACTAAAAAAGTACGAATGCACGCGAGCGGTATTGGTCGGACACAATGCCCATTTTGATTTGGCTTTCTTAAACGCCGCGGTCGAACGGACGGGGATCAAACGCAATCCCTTCCACCCCTTTAGCTGCTTTGATACCGCGTCCTTGGGCGGCTTGGCCTATGGTCAAACGGTATTGGCAAGAGCCTGCAAGAGCGCGGGCATTGAGTTTGATGGTCACGAGGCTCACAGCGCGCGCTATGACACGGCCAGAACCGCAGACTTGTTCTGTGCCATCATAAATCGTTGGAAAGCGTTGGGGGGCTGGCCCCCCATCTCAGACGAGGCTTAATTCGCTTCGAAGTCGGTCAAGTCTAAGCGCTGACAGACAATGACTGCCTGAGTACGCGAATTTACACCGAGCTTCCTCAGGATCGCTGTCACGTGCGCCTTAATGGTTGCCTCAGAGACATCTAAGTCGTACGCAATCTGCTTATTCAGTAGCCCTTGTGTCAGCATCGACATGACGCGGAACTGTTGAGGTGTCAGCGAACTGATCGCTTGAGCCAAACGCGCTTCCTCGTCGCTGAAGGATTCAGCGCTGGTGTCTACGCCTTCAGGCAACCATTCTTCACCCAGCAGAACTTGCTCCACTGCCTGTGACAACACA
>JASFWN010000012.1:0-11129 GCA_050049295.1 Pseudomonadales bacterium | reverse complement strand
CGCCGGGATTCAGAGTCGCATCCGAGCGGCCATGGATAATGTAACCCCCTTGGGCTGTGATTTCGGCAAAGTCGCCATGCGCCCACCGATGGTCAAAGCTATCAAAGTAAGCCGCTTGATATCGGGACCCATCGGGATCGTTCCAAAAGCCAACGGGCATGCTGGGAAAGGCCGTGGCGCAGGTCAACTCGCCTTTGCCTTGGCCTGCTTTTAGCTGGGTGCCTTGCTCATCCAATATTTGCACATTCATGCCCAGACCGGCGGCCTGGATTTGTCCGACATACACCGGTGCAGTCGGATTGGATAGCACAAAGCAACTGACGATATCCGTCCCGCCACTGATTGAGGCCAACAGCAGATCGGCTTTCCAGTCCCGATAAACGTATTCGAAGCTCTCATGCGCCAGAGGTGATCCGGTGCTAAAGATGGCCCGTAACGAAGGAAACTCAGAGATGGTGCTCGGCTTTACATCGAATTTTTCTAACGCTGCGATGTATTTTGCGCTGGTACCAAAATGGGTGAAGGATTCTTTATCGGCCAGGCGAATGAGGCTGTCTGCCTCGGGATAGAAGGGAGAACCGTCATACAGCATCAAGGTGGCACCGCTGGCCAGCGCAGTCGCAAGCCAATTCCACATCATCCATCCCAGGGTGGTGTAATAAAAGACGCGGTCACCCGGTTTGATGTCGCCATGCAGTTGGTGTTCTTTGGTTAACTGAACCAGCGCGCCGCCTGCGCTGTGGATAATGCATTTTGGTGCGCCAGTGGTGCCGGATGAATACAGAATGAACATCGGATCGCGGAAGCCAATCTGCGCCGGCTCACATTGACCGGGATGATCCATGACATCGGCCAAATGGGTCGCGGGCAGTTTTGAGTCGGTTAGCGATGGCGAGCTGCCTGCAAAAGGAACACAGACCAGTTGTTTCAGGCCATCAATTTGGTCGCAGATAGTCTGAATCTTGCTCCAGGCATCGTGTGTTTTTCCGTTGTAGTAATACTGATCAACGCAAAACAACACTTTGGGTTGAGTCTGCCCAAATCGATCCAGCACACCTGAAGTGCCAAAATCCGGTGAGCAGCTGGTCCAGATAGCTCCGAGGGTCGCAGTCGCCAGCATGGCCACGATGGCATCACCGCCGTTGGGAAGAAAGCCAGCGACGACGTCGCCTTTTTCAACGCCTTGCGCCGACAGCCAGGCCGCAACGGCCGTGACCTGTCGCTGTAATTCAACCCGGCTTATCTCTCGACGCTCTCCGTTCTCTTTGAATTCAACGAAAGCGGGCGCGGTATGTTCCGGACGTAAGCAGTTGGCTGCGACGTTGAGTGTTGTATTGGGAAACCAGTCTTGCTCGCGCATATGACTGCACTCGGGCATCGCGGGCGTTAACGATCCTTGATAGACCAAACCCGAGAATTCGATCCACCGCGTCCAAAATTCACTGGGCTGTTGCACGCTAAACTCGTACAACGCATCAAAATTGGGCAGGCCAAGACTTTTGCAGAACCGAGTCAGGTTGCTGTTTTGGACAGTGTCTGTCGATGGGGTGTAGAGGCATTCGGACATTTTGTATTCCACTTCGCATGAATGAGGCGTATAACTGGCAATTGAAATTGTTGCACTGCACACTAAACGAAATCAAACCCCGGAGACCAAAAATATGCTCTATCAAGCACAAGACGCGTGGATGCGAATTTTGGCGCCGGGGAATTTTCTGGTCTCCAGTCTACGACAAAACCTCAGCCACCCTTGGAATCCCGCTAACTTTTTTCCGGGAACCCGAGTGTTGCAGGCCCAGCTTGAATTAATTGAGCGGCAAACAGCCAATTATCCAAGGCCAGAGTGGCGCGTGTTTGATCGCCAAGGGCAGTTAATGGAGGAAGTCGTCCGCTTTGATAAGCCTTACTGTAAATTGGTTGAGTTTGTTTCACCCCGGAAAAATGCAACAGATGAGATGCCGAATATTTTATTGGTGGCGCCTTTGTCAGGTCACTGGGCGACCTTGTTACGGGACACGGTGCAAACCTTTGCTCAGGACCATCGAGTTTTTGTGACCGATTGGAAAAATACCCGTGACGTTGCGGTATCCGAAGGCGAATTTCATCTGGACGATTACGTGGATTACTTGCTGGACTTCATCCGGACGATTGATGGGCCGGTTCATGCCGTTGCAGTGTGTCAGCCCTCGGTGCCTGTGTTGATGACGGCCGCCGTCCAAGCCATGCGCGGTGAACAAAAGCAGTTGTCGTCTATCACTTTGATGGGAGGGCCAATTGATACGCGTCTAAGCCCCACAAAGGTCAATCAGTATGCCGCGAAAAAGCGTCTGGACTGGTTCGAGAAAAACGTCGTCACGACCGTGCCACTGGGTTACGAGGGTGTTGGCCAACGGGTCTACCCTGGATTTCTGCAATTGTCGGGCTTTATGGCGATGAATTTAAATAATCACCTGAGTTCGCACTTTCAGTTTTTCAGAGATCTGATCTCGGGTGACGGGGACAGTGCTGAAAAGCATCGCGCCTTTTACGACGAATATCTGGCGGTGATGGACTTACCCGCGGACTATTATTTGGAAACACTCGAAGCGGTTTTCATTGAACATCACCTGCCGCAAAACAAGATGAAATGGCGCGGCCAGACGTTAGACATGACCGCGATCGAGGCGCCGGCCTTGATGACGATCGAAGGTGAGCTGGATGACATCACTGGACATGGCCAAACCGAGGCTGCTCAAGGCTTATTGTCTAGAATCCCACTAGCGCGGAAAGCCCATTGGCAACAGCCTGGCGCGGGTCACTATGGCATTTTCAACGGCCGAAAGTTCAGACAGATAATTGCACCGAAAATCAAAGACTTTATCGCGCAATTTAATTATTGATCGAAGGCGCCATCGGCGCCTAAGTTCAAATTCGTTTTTTAACATACTCCCCGGGAGCCGGTCCTAAGTTGTTGCTCGGAATAGCTCGCGCGTCGACCTGTTTATTGCCTTGCTGTTGTAACCATTCATTCCAATGCGACCACCAGCTACCGGCGTGGTTTTCTGCGCTTTGTTGCCAGTGTTCTGCACCCTGACCTAGCTCGCCATTGCTCCAGTAATTGCGTTTGTTTTTATGCGGCGGATTAATGACGCCGGCAATATGTCCGCTGCCTCCCAGCACAAAGGTGCAGTCGCCTCCCATCAGTTTCGTGCCGGTGAAGGTGGTCTTCCAGGGCGCGATATGGTCCTCGATTGCAGACAAGAAATAACAGGGCACCTTGACTTTGCTGAGTTCAATTTTGTGGCCACAGCACTCAAATTGGCCGGCCTGTAGCGCATTATCCAGGTACATGCGGCGTATGTACTGGCAGTACATCTCTGCAGGTAGATTGGTCGGATCAGAATTCCAATACAAGATATCAAAGGGCGGAGGTGTTTTACCCTTCAGATAATTGTTGACCACATAAGACCAAATTAGATCGTTGCTACGCAGCAGGTTAAATCCCAGTGATAAAGATTTGCCGCTGAACAGCCCTTCTTGGCGCAAGATTTCCTCTCGTTGAGCGACCTCGTCGGGATCCAAAAAGACACTCAGTTGCCCTGGGTCCGAAAAATCGAGCAGGGTGGTCAAAAAGGTCGCGCTATCCACCCATGCCTTACGGCGTTTCTGCAACACGCCTAAGGCACAGGACAACAGGGTTCCGCCAACACACCAGCTGATGGCGTTGAGTTTTTTCTGACCGGTTTGCTCACGGACGATATCCATTGCCTGAATCACGCCGCGTTCGACATAGTCATCCCAACTCACCGCCGCGTGGCTGGCATCTGGGTTGACCCAACTGATCATATATAAGGTGTTGCCTTGCGCCACTGCCCACTCAACAAAACTGTTGCCAGAGCCCAGATCCAGAATGTAAAACTTGTTAATGCAGGGCGGCACGACCAGAAGAGGTTTCTGGTTCACGGTATCGGTGCTGGGGGCGTATTGGATTAGCTCAAACAGATCGTTCTTGTAAACCACCGCACCGGGCGTTGTTGCCAGGTTTTCACCGACTTCAAAGGCGGCCTCATCGGTCATCGTAATCCGACCTTTTTCCAGATCGGCCAGCAAATTTTTCCAACCGTTGAGGAGTGACTGGCCATTGGATTCCATGGCTTCTTGAATCACTTCGGGATTGGTCGCGGCAAAGTTGGTTGGGCTCATCGCATCGATATAAGCCTGGGTGTAGAACTTTAGTTTCTCTTTGTCTTTCTCTTCACCGGGGACCGACTCGGCCCATTGGTTCAGCATATCGCTGGTGAGCAGATAGGACTGCTTGATGAAGTCATAAACCGGCTGATCATCCCAGGCCTGGTTGTTGAAACGACGATCAGGCTCGAAGCTGGGAATGCCCATGACGTGCTGCCAAAGTTGCATTTGTTGGCGCTGATATTCCGTCATTTTTTCAACCCATTGAGTCGGGTTGCTCCAGTCTGACTGGGATAATTCAGTCCAAGCTTGAGTCATCGCCTTTACGGCATCGTGACTTTGCTGATCTGTCATTCGCTCCAACATCGTCTGGGTTTGACGGGTCAATTCCTGAAACATCTGGTTCGTATCTGACATGGTTAGACTCGCTCGAATAGGGCGGCTACGCCTTGACCACCACCAATGCACAGGGTGGCAATCGCATAGCGTTTTTGGGTTCGGTGTAGCTCATAAATTGCTTTGGTCGCCACGATGGCTCCGGTTGCGCCAATGGGATGTCCTAGGCTGATGCCTGAGCCATTCGGATTCACGATGGCAGGATCGATATCGAGACCATGACAGACTCCCAATGCTTGAGCGGCAAAGGCTTCGTTGACCTCCCAGACATCAATGTCGTGAATACCTAAACCGGTTTGTTTGAGCAACCGCTCTGTGGCCGGTACCGGTCCAAGCCCCATGACTTTGGGATCCAATGCGACGAAGGCGTAGTCCACGAGGCGTGCCATCGGGGCCAGATTTTGAGCGTTTACGGCCTGGGCGCTGGCAAGGGTCATGACGCAGGCTGCGTCATTGATACCCGAGGCGTTGCCGGCCGTTACGGTGCCATCTTTTTGGAAGACAGGACGCAGGCTGGCTAGGCTTTCCGGTGTGGTATCGGGTTTGACATGCTCATCTGTGTCAAAGATCAGAGACTTGCGGCCGGCGCGAACTTCGATGGGCAAAATTTGATCGGTAAAGAATCCTTGTTCAATGGCGCTGGCGGCACGCTGATGGCTTTGGGCGGCCAATGCATCCTGCGCTTCACGGCTAATGTGGTAGCGCGCGGCTACTCGCTCGGCGGTGACCCCCATGTGGGCCGCATCAAATGGATCGGATAGGGCGCCTAGCATGGCATCCACCAATTCAGCATTGCCCATCTTTTGACCAAATCGTTGTGTAGGCAGCCAATGTGGAACCCGGCTCATCACTTCCGCACCGCCAGCAATCGCGACATCGGTTTGGTCTTCATTGATCATTTGAACGCCAGCGATTATGGCGCTCAACCCACTTCCACATAGGCGATTCAGATTGAAAGCAGGAGTGGTTTCTGGGAGCCCGCCATGGATTGCGGCTGCCCGGGATAAATACATATCCTTGGGTTCGGTATTGCAAACATGCCCCATTACGACGTGGCCGACCGTGTTTGGATCTACCTTTGAGCGATCAAGGGTTTCGCGGATGACCTGACTGGCCAACTCGATCGGAGGCGTGTTTCGAAAAGAGCCTCCAAAGGTACCGATTGCGGTTCGAACCGGGCCTAAAACAAAAATCTCTTTGCGCATGGTGTTTTCCTGATCGGTGGAGCCGGCCCGTTTGGGCCGGAGTGTCTACTCGGGCTGACCCTAGAACATGTGCTGGCCACCGTTGATCGCTAAGTTGGATCCGGTGATAAAGGCCGCTGGATCGCTGGCGAGGTAACTCACCGCATGAGCGATTTCCTCGGGTTGACCCAAGCGACCGACCGGTATGGTGCTGGCAATTTTTTCAAGGATATCGTCACCGATGGCAGCCACCATGCTGGTTAGGATGTAGCCGGGACTGACGGTGTTTACCGTGATGCCTTTGCTGGCGACTTCTTGTGCCAAGGACTTGGTGAAGCCATGCATACCCGCTTTTGCTGCGGCATAGTTAGTCTGACCAAACTGTCCCTTTTGACCGTTAACCGAGCTGATATTGATCACGCGGCCCCATTTGTTTTCCAGCATGGGGTTGATGCACAAACGAGTCATGTTGAACACACTGCGCAAATTGGCGTTCATCACTTCGTCCCATTGCTCTAGCGCCATCTTACGGAAGGTTGAATCTCGCGTAATGCCGGCGTTATTCACCAGGATGTCAATCGAACCATGTTTTTCAATGATGCCGTTTACGCAGGCTTCAGAGCTGGCGGGATCGGATACATCGCCGAAAGCCACATCGATGTCAAAGCCTTCGGCCGCCTGTTGTGCCTTCCATTTTGCGGCTTTCTCATGGTTGCCGCCGCTGTTGTAGCCGGCGACTACGGTGAATCCTTGATTGGCGAGTTCGCGACAAATCGCCGAACCAATGCCACCGGTACCGCCGGTGACCAATGCAACTTTACTTCCCATTTTTCCTCCGAACTCCTATGCATGCGTCCTTTCATTGTCATAGAAGGATTCCTTGGTAGCGCAGATTTTATAAAAACCTAGGTCGGCGTCATGCCGTTCGCTACAATAAAATTGCCAATCGGCAGATTACTGACTCAATCTTGCTACAGTTTGGTTACAAAATTGCGACAAATTTGTCGTGATGTCAAAGTATATTTTGCGGTGCAATATAGGGTGTCAATGGATTTAAGAGAAACGGGGAAATCGTGACGATTAGTACTTTGGATACAAGTGGTACCTGGTGCCCAGAACCGATTATGCTGCTGAGCGAGCATATTGAATCGCTCGAATCCGGTGATCAAGTCCAGCTAATTTCAACAGACCCAGCTTCAAAACGAGACGTGCCTAAGTATTGTTCTGCCATGGGGCACCACATGGCCCAACAATCCGAGGTCGATGACCGGTTCGAGTTTTTGATTCAGTTGCGATGATGGGCCAGCAAGCCAAAGAAGTCGTACTGAATTGGGGCGCCGGCTCTTAATTGACTGACCTGTTCAGACCGGACCAGTCCGGCGAATCCTTGAAATCGACGGGCGTCCACCCGAACCGAGCGGGGACCCTCGTTTCCGCGTTGCTCAACATCCACCATCGGCACAATCTCACCCCGTTTGACATGCCACATTTGTAAGCGCTTAAACATCCACTCGTCGCCGGTCAAAAAAGCCGCAGATAGCTCTGCCATGTCCGGACATTGAATCGGGTGGGTGACGTCGAAATGATCCCGAGCGGCACACAAGCCCAGGCGAACAAAGGGAGGGGGCTTGCGACTCAGCTGGCTCAATTCAGGATCGGTATAGCCTTGGAAGCGCGTGGCGAACTGTGTGACCGGCGCTAATGTGCCACAGTGCAGAATCATGCCCACACAGCTGTCATCTTCATTTAAGGCCCAGGCCAGGATGGGGTGAGGGATCAATTCACTCGGTCCGAACCCAATATTCAGTAGGGCACCGTGTCCATCCAGCTCGGGTGCTAAGCGAACAACCTGAGGCTGTTGCTCACGACGTCGCTGCTGTAGGTCTATGATCTGCGAATTTAATGTTTCCACCGATTGAGTATAGAAGAGCCCTCAAAAAGCGTTAGGACCCAGGGACAATGCCACAGCGCTCGAGTAGACCTCTCCATGCCAGTGCGTGCTCGCGAGTCATTTGTTGGAACTGAGTTAAACGGCTGTCAACGGTCAGCCATTGAGTTGACGACCCGGTTTTGCTCTCCAGGTTTGCTTGTAATGCCTCGATCTGGCGCAACGCTTTGTCGATGTTGGAGAGCCAGGGTTGAACCCGCTCCAAATACTGACTGGCAAATACCTGCTCGGCTAGGCGGCGCTGCTCGACTTTACGGGGTCCCGTGCAGATTGGAGTTTGCTGTAACGCCGGGGTTAAGCGGGCGAAATAATGACTGACCAAGCGATGTGCATGGATGGCGGCAGCACCTTGATTGGATTGAGACAGCGCCTGTAAGCGCCGGTTAAAATCGGCTCGATCAACCGGTTGGTAAGGATCGATTGCGGACAACCAATTGGTCAGCGCCGCCAGGCTATAATCGATCTGCGCCTCCGGTCCCAATGCCTGGGCGTTGGATGCAAAGTACGCTTCCCATTCCGGTCCAGCAATGAGTGCATTGTTTAATAAACGGGGCCACAAGGACTCACGATGCGTGATGAGTTGTTGTAAGGGTTCGGCCAGGGCCGGATCGGTGGGTTTGCAGGTTTTGGCTTGGGCTAACAGCGCTTGTGTCAACAGTAACTGATCACTGGCCGGTGCGACTTTGCCCAGGCTGTTATTGGCTTTGGCTAACCCCGGCACCAATCCACACTCGCCCAGCTTTAACGCGTTTCCGAGCGAAGTACGCTGTTCGGGTAAGGCTTGAAGTCGTGCCTGGCGAGGTAACAGCAGGGTGACTGGAATATGCCTGTCAATCGAGATGTCTTGTTCTAAGGTTCGAGCGAGCCGGGATTGATAATCACGAAGCAGTGACTCTGCAGGGTCATTGGCCGGCCAAAATAATCCAACCAGCCCGGCCAAGACGGCCAATACCACAAGAACTTTTCGCATAGAAAGTTAGTGGGGTGAGGCAGGGGCGGAATCAAGCGATACGCGACGGGTAAGCTGCGTTAGGCGCCACAACATTCCTATCGAGGCTAGGGTTAAACCGACGATTAGGAAGATCCAAAAACCTTTAGGCCCCCAGCCTGGACCGCCCAGCGCGCCGCGCCCCAGCCAAAGTCCACCAGGAAGACAAATCACCCAGTAACAAACCAGAGCGACCCACAAAGGACCTCGGCTGTCTTCCCACCCCCGTAGCGCTCCAGCGCCGATGACCTGAACCGAGTCGGGTAACTGATAGATTGCTGCGTAGATCATCAAGGCCGCCGCTAATTGCGTGACCTCGGGGTTAGCGCCGTACAACAAAGCAAAAGCATCACGGAATCCAAAGGTCAGCAAGCAGGTGGTCCCAGCAATCGCGAGCCCAAGCCAGATCGCTGCCTTGGAGCTGTAAAGCGCACCAGACATGTCGCCCAATCCCCTCAGGTAGCCAACTCGGCTGGTGGTGGCAAGTCCAATCCCCAGCGGAAGCATAAAAAAGAGGGCTGACAGATTGAGGGCAATTTGATGTGCGCCCACCTGGACTGCACCCAGGGGCGCTAAAAACAAGGCGATTACGCTAAATACACTGGCTTCAACGCAAATAGCGACCGCAATAGGCCAGCCTAATGCGTAAAACTCACCCAGCAGTCGCCGTTGGGGTTTCAATTGGTTCGCGGACGGTTTGGCGCTCGCGTAGCCTTTCGATAGGCCGATCCATAAGGCACTGCAACCGGCCCAGAACAGGATTGAGGTACCAAGCCCAATACCAAAACTTCCAAGCGCAGGGAGCGGGCCCCAGCCAAACACCAAGGCGGCGCTCACCGGGAAATTCAGAACGACCATGGATAGGGCGATGATCATTTCAAGCTTGGTTTGCCCCAGCCCGATCAACGAGCTTCGAAGTGCTTGGTATAAGCAAAATCCCGGAATCCCGATCGCGACGCCCATCAAATAATCTACGCCCGCTGAACGCGTCCCCAAGTCGGCTCCAAACCACGTGAGGGCAGGCTTGGCGATACTCGTGACCAGTGCCGCGGCTAGTACACCTACAGCCAGCATCAAGGTGATGGCTTGACCTATCCAGGATTGGGTTTTGGCTAAGTTATTTTGTCCGGTTGCCTTGGCCACCAATGGAGTGGTGGCGTAGGCCAGCCCGGTTAAGAATAGCGCCATGGGTAGCCATAGACCGCCGCCAACGGCCACGCCTGCCAGATCCGTGACTTCGGCTCGACCGGCCACCAGCGCATCAACAAATCCCATGCCGGTGTAACACAACTGGCTGACCAGCAACGGGCCGGCAATCTTCCAAATGGCGCGCCATTCTGTGAGCAGTCGTGTCATCAGATTCGCCTCAAGCGATTTATGAATTGGATGGCCCGTGCGGGTGGTTTGTCCTGACCTATTTGCCACGATTGTCGCAACGCATTGATTGCATGCTCAAACGCTGGATCTGGCAACACATCGCCGTTCAAATTGTCTTGACTCGGGCTAAATGGAATGCCAATCGCCTGACAAAATTCAGCTTCGATCGCCTGAGGTCGAACTTCGACCTGTTCAAAGGCTTTTTGCTGAGCGTGATCACGGCCATCTGGGCAGTACCAATAGCCAAAGTCATCCTGTTTCCGGCGCTCAGCGCCCGCCACGCACCAATGCGCGACCTCGTGCAAGGCGCTGCGTAAAAAGTCCTCTCGAAAACGGATTTCTGAAGGCGGCCCCGCGAGGTAAAACGGCTCGTCATAGCCACCCACCAAGCGTGTGCTCAGTGGCGCGAACTCGCTGTCAAATGCTTCGATTACTTGCTCAAGCAACATCAAACAACCTCTTGGCATTGTCACATGTGACCTGTTTCAGTTGTTCTGATGTTTGACCTCGAAGCGCAGCAATTCCCTCGATGATGTGAGGCAAAAACTTGGGTTCGTTGCGTTTTGGTCTGGGGCGTAAAGTACGCGGCACCAGATAAGGGGCATCGGTTTCGATCATCAATCGATCGTCAGGGATTAGGTGGACTAATTCGGCCAGTGTCTGCCCGCGTCGTTCGTCCAGACACCAAGCCGTGATGCCGATAGAAAGGCCAAGGTCCAAATAGGCCTCCAGGGCGGCTTGATCTCCGGTGAAGCAGTGAACTACGCCTCGAATTCCGGGAAAGTGCTTGACCAAAGCGTACAGATCGTTACTGGCATCGCGATCGTGTAAGTAAACAGGTTTGTCGGCTTCTTCAGCCATCGCCAATTGTTGTTCGCACATCCTCACTTGCGTGTCGCGCGGAGACAGCATTCTGAACCAGTCCAGGCCGGTTTCCCCGACGGCGGCACAAAGCGGGTGGCGTATTAACTCCGCTAATTTGGCTTGCCAATCCGATTCCGCCTGCGCTTCGGTTTCCGCCACATAGTGCGGGTGAATGCCTGCAGTGAAGGGCAAGCTCCACGCCTCG
>JASFWN010000125.1:0-3650 GCA_050049295.1 Pseudomonadales bacterium | reverse complement strand
AGCCTCGCGGCAACGACCTATCTGATTATCAGGTTGATTTAATTGTTGGTCAGAACTTCCAAGGCGGTGCTGGCGTTTGGATACCACCCTCCGTGGCGAGAGCGGAATGGATCTCGGGGCAGGACGTTCAGGCTATCGAATCCAGGTATGGGGATGTGCCCGGCATTCGTCTGTCTGATGTTAAACCGGGCGACACTCTGATCTATCAGTCAATTCCAGAAGTATTGCGCTACTCCGATGTCGAAAAATTTCGTGCCTTTGGTGAAGAGAAGGGCTACCCGAATTTGCCTGAGCGGCATGCGCAACGAGGATTTTCGCAACCCATCGTCGAGGCCTACAGCCGTTATGCCAAGTTATTGGTTCCTGGGTCGGTAAATGATCAACGACGGGGTCTAAAGATTGAATGGGTGTTGGAGCCGTCCAAACAGCGAGCGCAGCTTTGGTATGACGAGCGCCCCTTGGCCGATCACTCCGTTACCGTCTTTCAGAAGCACCGGGCGGAATCGCTACGCACCGATGTCGAGGGCTGGATCCAATTGGATTTGCCAGCGGGGCGTCCAGTACTGCTGGACGCTGTCGTCATTGAGCCTCAAATGCCCCGGGGTACGCGGGGTGCGAATCAAGCCCATTGGGTCAGCCATTGGGCTAGCCTTTACTTCGTTCCCTAATGCTTCAGGTGATTCAACCATTGGGCTTTATCTAAAGCCGTGCCAAACTGGCGCTCCACTTTGGAGCGCCACATGACTCTGTCCACATTTTGGGTTTTTCTGCCGACCTTTGCTTTTGTCTCGGTGACACCGGGCATGTGCATGATGCTGTCTCTCTCGCTGGGCATGACCTACGGTGTGCGCGGCGCGCTTCCGATGATGGTTGGCGAGTTGTTGGGCGTAGGGCTCGTGGCCGGGTTATCCGTTCTGGGTGTGTCTGCGATTCTGCTGGCATATCCCGAAGGCTTTTTCTGGTTTAAGTTGATTGGCGGGGCCTACCTTGCATGGCAGGGCATTCAAATGTGGCAATCCAAAGGCAAGCTTGCGGTACCTGAGCCGGGCCAGGCACCTTTGATGAATCATTGGGCTTTAGCGAGTCAAGGGTTTATCACTGCGGTGGTCAATCCCAAGGGCTGGGCCTTTTTTATGGCGTTGTTGCCGCCATTTATACAACCTGACCGGCCACTCGCCAGCCAACTGGCATTCCTGATCGCACTCATTCTGTTGCTGGAATTTGCCAGTTTGTTGTTATACGCCAGCGGCGGTCGAGTGATGGCTCAATTCTTAAGTCGCTCCGGTAATGTTCGTTTGATCAACCGGTTGGCCGGTACCCTGATGGTTGGGGTAGGCGTATGGTTGTGGTTAGATTAATTGCGAGAACAGCATGTTTCGATTTTTTGAGTCTCTAACTCAACCCTATCCCAAGTTTGCCAACACCCAGCCTCCACACGGGTTAGTCGCCTTCTGCCGTCATTATACTCGCGGAATGGAAGGCTACTTGTTGGTGCTGTCGGTGTTATCGGCGCTCGTGGCATTTTTTGAAGCCGCGCTGTTTTACATGATGGGCCAACTGGTCGATTGGTTGGTCGACCAGGATCCTCAGACGCTGTGGCAAAGTAGACGCCAAGAATTGCTCGGTTTCGGATTCATGGTGGTGGTGCTGTTGCCGGGTTTGATTTGGCTTAGATCGACCGTTATGCACCAAACGCTATTGGGGAATTATCCGATGGCGATTCGTTGGCGTGCGCACCAATACCTTCTGGGTCAGTCCATGACCTTCTATCAGGATGAGTTCGCCGGTCGAGTTGCCACCAAAATGATGCAAACCGCATTGTCAGTGCGTGAGACTGTGATGAAGCTGTTGGACGTCATGGTTTATGTGACGGTGTACTTCTTCTCGATGGTCTTCTTGGTCGGGCAGAGTGATCCGATTTTGATGTTACCGATGCTGGGATGGCTGTTAGGTTACATTGGTGTGCTCAGATATTTCCTACCAAAACTTCGCGCTTCTGCCATGGCACAGGCCGACGCTCGATCCATGATGACCGGGCGCGTCGTCGACAGTTATACCAACATCCAGACGGTCAAGCTGTTCAGTCATTCCAAGCGCGAATCCACCTATGCACAGGACGCGATGGATGAGTTCTTACATACGGTCTATCGCCAGATGCGCTATGCCACGGGCATCAACGTTTCGGTTAACGTTCTGATCTATTTGTTGATCTTTTGTGTCGGCGCGTTTTCGATTTATCTCTGGTCGAATGCGGCGATCACGGTGGGGGCCATCGCCGTTGCGATTACGATGGCGCTGCGCCTGAACGGCTTAGCGCAGTGGATCATGTGGGAAGTCGGCATGCTGTTTGAAAACCTTGGCATGGTCGCAGACGGGCGCAATACGCTCTCTCGGCCGCAGGGCATCACAGACGTGGACAACGCGCCGGTACTCGCCGTGGATCAGGGCCAAATCGCATTTGAGGATGTGCGCTTCCACTACGGCAAAGAATCGGGCGTGCTAGAAGACTTCAACTTGACCATTAAGCCGGGTGAGAAAATTGGCTTGGTTGGGCGGTCTGGTGCCGGTAAATCGACCCTGGTCAATTTGCTTCTCCGGTTTTATGACGTTGAAAGCGGCGTGGTGCGAATCGATGGGCAACCGGTTAACCAGGTGACGCAAGACAGTTTGCGTGCCGCCATTGGCATGGTGACTCAAGATACATCGCTGCTGCACCGCTCAATTCGCGAAAACCTGCTGTATGGGGCTCCGGACGCAACGGACGAAGATATGGTCCGGGCGGCCAAGGAAGCCAAGGCTCATGACTTTATCCAGACACTCACCGACCCTTTCGGAAATACAGGCTACGATGCGCAAGTCGGCGAGCGAGGTGTCAAACTTTCAGGCGGGCAGCGACAACGGATTGCCATTGCTCGAGTGATGCTGAAAAACGCACCGATTCTGGTGCTGGATGAGGCCACCAGTGCATTGGATTCTGAGGTGGAGGCCTCGATTCAAGAGAGCCTAAAAACCTTGATGAAAGACAAGACCGTGATTGCCATCGCACATCGACTGTCGACCATCGCGGCGATGGACCGGTTGGTGGTGTTGGATCAAGGTCAAATTGTTGAGCAGGGTACCCATTCCGAGTTGGTGAATGCAGGCGGAATCTACGCCAAGCTTTGGTCGCATCAAACCGGTGGGTTTTTGGGGCTCGAATGAGATTGGCTGTGACCATGGGCGATCCGGCAGGAATCGGCCCTGAAATACTGGTAAAAGCGTGGCACCAGATGCAGGGGAACCGGGTTGCTTACGGCGACGTGGATACACTCACCGCGGCAGCCGAGCGCTGGGCGCCAGGCTTAAGGGTATCCGTTGATGGGCCCGAAGATCAGTCAAATTGGATGCGGGTTGAACACACCCGCCCCTTCAGCGGGTCCTTGGGTCAAGTGAGTGCCAGTGCCGGCGCCAGCAGTTTCGACTCACTGGCGCTGGCGGTCGATCATGCGCTGTCAGGACAAGTTCAAGGCGTGGTTACGGCGCCGATCAACAAGGCGGCTTGGGCACAAGCCGGCATCGAGTATCCGGGGCATACCGAATATTTGGCTGAGCGTGCTGAGTGTCCGGTGGCCATGGTGCTAGCGAACGACGATTTGGCGGTCATTCTGGCG
>JASFWN010000124.1:0-3657 GCA_050049295.1 Pseudomonadales bacterium | reverse complement strand
GGTCAAACGCCGAATCGATGGCGGGACTACGCCATCAGCGAATACGATTTTGGGCCGACCGAGATTGCCAGAAATCTGGATTTAGCCCCGCGGGACGCGCGGTGTGTCATGGTGGTGACGAAAGACTGGAAAATGGTTCATTTCCACGGCAATCTGCCGCCTATGTTGTTTGATCTGAAGTCGGATCCCAATGAGTTAAACGACCTGGGCCAAGAACCAGATTTTCAGAGCATTCGCGAGAAGATGTACAAACATCTTCAAGATTGGGGCCTGCGGATGGCTCAACGAACCGCCCTATCAGAACAAGACATCAACCGCATGAGCGGTCAGCCTGGACGCAAAGGGGTGTTGCGCGGGTTGTATGACGGCAGCGAGGTAGACCCCGAATGGATCAAGCCTATTCAAGGCAAAGCGAAGATTTTCCGTCCGTCGTAACAGCACTGGCCGGGGTCATGCGCGCCGATCAGGTCATTGGCGACCCTGAAAGTTGCGGCGTGTATTCAAACGATGCCTACACTACCGCTCGACAGTTACCGATGTGCGTGGTGTTGCCGGAAAGCACTCAAGACGTGGTCGCTATCGTGAACACCTGCCGAGAATTTAATACGCCGCTGGTCACCCGAGGTGCGGGGACTGGGTTGTCCGGTGGCGCCACCCCCCTGCCCAACGCCGTGTTGATGGTCACCAGCCGGATGCAGTTCATGGGCACACCCCAGGGCCAACGGATGTGGGTCGGACCCGGTGTTCGTAATCAAGCGATCAGTGATGCCGTCGCGCCCATGGGCCTTTATTTCGCGCCAGATCCCAGCTCTCAAATTGCCTCGACCATTGGGGGCAACGTGGCCGAGAACTCTGGCGGAATTCACTGCTGCAAATACGGTGTCACCGTTAACAATGTCTGTGCCCTAGAAGTCGTGACCGCCACCGGCGAAGTAATGATGTTGGGTAGCGAGGGCCTTGATAGTCCGGGCTTAGACTTGTTGGCCCTGATGCATGCGAGCGAGGGCCTGATGGCCGTTGTGACCGGGGTATGTGTCGAACTGTTACCCATCCCGCCGACTCAAAAAGTCATTGCTGCTGGATACAAAGACCTGTTCGACGCCAGTGAAGCGGTGGCCCAAGTCTTTGAGGCGGGTTTAATGCCGGCTGCTTTGGAAGTGGTCGATGGCAACCTAATCCAAGCGGTAGAGGGCCTATTAAATGCGGGCTTCCCCACCCAATGCGGCGGCATGGTGCTGTTAGAGATGGACGGCACCGACGGCGAAGTCGAAGAAACGGTTCAGGCCGCGGCCGATATCCTTGGCCGCAAAGCCATGACCCTTGAAACATCCCGCGACGAAGCGCATCGATTGCATCTGTGGAAGGCCCGCAAAGCGGCATTCCCAGCCATGGCAATGAACAGCCCAGACATTTTGGTACTGGACGCGACCGTGCCCCGTCAGGCACTGGCGACCGCACTCCGAGAAATTAGCCAGTTGGCGGAAAGCACCGGGTTCCGGGTCTGGAATGCCTACCATGCCGGCGATGGTAACATTCATCCCTCGGTATTATTCGATGCCGCACAAGGACAGACCGAAGCGGCGCATCAGTTAGGGGCAGAAGTGTTAAAGGTTTGCCTGTCACACGGTGGCACCATCACCGGGGAGCACGGCATCGGCATCGAGAAAATCGATTACATGTGCATGCAATTCTCCCGGCAAGAGAACCAGTGTTTTCAGAATTTGAAATCCGCCTGGGATGCCGAGGAACTGTTCAACCCCGGCAAGGCCATTCCAACGCCGCATCACTGTGCCGAGGGCGGTGCACTGCATGTCCATCAAGGGCAGTTCCCGCACCCTGAGCTGGAGCGCTTCTGATGAGGTTCGGTGTCTTGGGTTATGGAAAAATCGTTCGCACGGAATTGGCTCCTGCCTTTGCCGAGGCCGGACACCCGATCGTGGCAGTGGGCAGCCGATCCGGTCAGCGACCCGATGGATTCGATGGTACCGTCCATGCCAGCTACAGCGACTGCATTCACGACCCCGAGGTCGAGGCAATTTACATCGCCACGCCCAACCATTTGCATGTTCCGTTAAGCATCGAGGCCATGCAAGCCGGCAAGCCAGTCCTGTGCGAAAAACCCGTGGCGATGAACGGCGCAGATTTTCAGACGCTCAAAAAAGCACAGGTCGCCAGCGGCAGAACCTTGATGGAAGCCTTTATGGTTCAGCACCACCCGCAGTGGGAACGCATCGCCGAGCATTCCTGGGGCGGCCAAAAGTTGCTGCATACCAGTTTCACTTACGGGCCGCGTCTGGATACCGACGTGAGAAGCAAAGCGGAACTCGGCGGCGGGGTCTGGCTGGACATTGGCTGCTACGGACTATGGGCCTGTTATCAATTTGGAGCTCGACAACTCAGATCGGTTTCAGGTGAATTTCGCGAACAGCACGGCTGCTGTGTCCATGCTCAAGTCACTCTGCACTTTGACGAACTGGATGCCCAAATTGAAGTGGGCGGTCTTCATTTTCGCCAGCAATCCTTAACCTTGACTACCGATCGAGAGCGGCTGGATGTTAGCCGCCCGTTCAATCCGCTCGGCGAGACGATAAACAGCTACCAAACCGACGATGAAACGACCGAGTGGCACGACCATGCCAATCAATACGCCCGCATGATCGAATATTTTGTTGAGCAGGCCGACTCCGGCCAATTCTTGTTCGAGGAACGTTCGACCCTGATAGCCCGGTGGTCCGACCAGATTGTCAAAACCCTTAGATAACTTGGCAAGCTTCCTCAAAGGATAAACGCGGTCCGCGAGGATAGCTTTGACGGGTATCCGCCACGCCCAGCATGAGTAGGAAACTGGTTTGCCAGGTGGTAGTGGCAAAAAATTCAGCGTCTACTGCAGCCCGATCAAACCCGGCCAATGGCCCACAGTCCAATCCCATGCTTCGAGCCGCCGCGATTAACATGCCCGCTTGCAGATGCACACTGCGATAACCGGAAAAAGCTTTGGCCTCCTCAGACATCTGCTCGAAATAACTCGGGCTAGGCATGTGTGGCGCCAATACCGGTAACTTTTCAGTGAAAGCGGTATCGAATGCCACCACCGCCGTCACCGGCGCTGATTCGACCTTGGCGACATTGCCCTTCGCGATCGCCGGCAACAAACGGGCCTTGGCGGCCTCGGACTGAATAAACAGAAGTCGCATGGGACAGGTATTGCTCTCAGTCGGTGCCCACTTGGTAAGGTCATACAGTGCACGTATCTGCTCGGGTTCGACTGGAGTGTCGGTATAAATTTTTGCGCTTCTAGCCTGGGTGAATAGGTCAGCGTGCATGGGTCATGCTCCATTAATATCGTTACCTGAAGTGTAAACAGAAGATTCGTGCCATGGTGGCACGGCTTTAAGGATGCCCTATCGTCTGAAGATGTCCGGGTTCTAAGACCCCTGTACGGGTTTACTGCGTATTTTTTCCAGTAGCCTTCGTTGGTAGGTTTGGATAACTGAAAAGGCTTTTCAGCCATAGCGAGGGCACGGGTAGTGGCAGAATATCAGTTAAAACAGGCCTTGGAGCTGGGGGCCGCATGGGTCGCTAGTAGCCGTAAGGCTGGCAACACCGCTGAAATCGAACAGGCCACCAACGCATTTTTGGAGCTGGCGGAATTAGCTT
>JASFWN010000011.1:0-11169 GCA_050049295.1 Pseudomonadales bacterium | reverse complement strand
AGCCGCCGGGATAATCACCCAGAACTTCACGGTTCAGAACCCTTCACGGAGGTCTCCGTTTCCGGGGCTACACGAATATAAATTTCGTCCGTGCGTTTAGCTCCCAGTCTGAGTCGTGCGGCCTCTTCTAGCCCAGCATCACTGGACAGCGCAGCCACCTCGGCCGCCAATGCCTGATTGGTGGCCTGAAGATCCGAGATCACCTCGGCCTGCTGAGCGATTTGACGCCGCAGATCTGCCTGTTCCAATAACCCTCCCTGACCGAGCCACAGCTTGTACTGTAAACCGACCAACAGGGCGATCAGGACGAACCAGATCCACGGCTTCAATCTTACTGGCCTTTGATCTCGCTACGACCGCGATACACGGCCGCGCTACCGAGCTCTTCTGCGATGCGCAACAAGCGGTTGTACTTCGCGACACGATCGCTGCGACTGGCACTACCGGTTTTGATCTGGCCTGCGGCTGTACCCACCGCCAAATCAGCAATCGTGGTGTCTTCGGTCTCGCCCGAGCGATGACTGATCACTGCGGTGAAACCTGCTTCCTTGGCCATCGCGATGGCTTCCAGAGTTTCAGTCAACGAGCCAATCTGGTTGAACTTGATCAAGATCGAGTTGCCGACGGATTGCTCGATACCACGGGCAAGAATTTTGGTGTTCGTGACAAACAAATCGTCACCGACCAACTGAACTCGATCGCCGAGGCGCTCGGTCAAGGTCTTCCAGCCGTCCCAATCACTCTCGTCCATGCCGTCTTCGATGGAAACAATCGGGAAACGGTCACACAACCCTGCTAGGTATTCGCTGAATCCGTTCGCATCGAAAGCCTTGCCTTCACCGGCTAGGTCATACTGGCCATCTTTGTAGAATTCACTGCTGGCGCAGTCGAGTGCTAGCGTGACATTCTCACCTAGCTTGTAACCAGCGTTAGCCACTGCCTGAGCAATCACATCCAAGGCCTGTTCGTTCGACTTCAGATCAGGCGCAAAACCGCCCTCATCGCCAACCGCCGTATTCAGGCCCAAGCCGTTTAGTACCTTTTTCAGCGCGTGGAAGATTTCCGTGCCACAACGCAAGGCATCCGGGAAGTTATCGAATCCGACCGGCTGCACCATGAACTCTTGGATATCGACGTTGTTGTCCGCATGCTCGCCACCGTTGATGATGTTCATCATTGGAACCGGCATCGAGTACTGGCCCGACGTGCCGTTGAGATCAGCGATATGCGCATACAGAGGCTTGCCTTGGCTTGCTGCAGCCGCTTTGGCGACCGCCAACGAAACCGCCAAAATGGCGTTAGCGCCGAGGTTTTCTTTATTTTCAGTGCCGTCTAGGTCGATCATGATCTGATCGACAGCACGTTGCTCCAGCGCGTTCTGGCCGATGAGCGCCTCTGCAATGGCGCCGTTGATTGCACCAACCGCCTTCAGCGTGCCTTTGCCTAGGTAACGAGTCGCATCCCCATCACGCAATTCCAATGCTTCGCGAGAACCCGTCGATGCCCCAGATGGCGCGGCTGCGGTTCCAAAGCTGCCGTCCGCCAAGCATACGTCCGCCTCAACAGTAGGGTTGCCACGAGAGTCCAAAATTTCACGGGCTGTGATCGACTGAATAGTGCTCATTAATCGTCCTTATTTGATGTTCAATTCGGGAAGGGATTTTGCCAATTCGTCAAAGGCTTTCATCTGGGCGAGGAAAGGCTCTAACTGATCCAAAGGTAAGGCGCACGGGCCGTCGCATTTGGCGTTATCTGGATCGGGGTGACTTTCTAAAAAGAGCCCAGCGATGCCCTGGCTCATACCGGCGCGGCCTAATTCTAAGACCTGCTGTCGACGACCGTCGGCGCTGTCGCTGCGCCCGCCCGGACGCTGAAGCGCATGGGTCACGTCAAAAATAACCGGATACTCAAAGGCCTTCATTTCGCCAAAGGCCAGCGTATCGACAACGAGGTTGTTGTAACCGAACATGGTGCCACGCTCACACAACATCAGCTGATCGTTGCCCGCTTCAACGCACTTGTTCAAGATATGACGCATCTCGTGGGGCGCCAAAAACTGAGCTTTCTTAATGTTGATAATGGCACCGGTTTTTGCCATTGCCTGAACCAAGTCGGTCTGGCGCGATAAAAATGCGGGCAATTGAATGACATCGGCCACTTCGGCGGCCGGCGCGCATTGTTCAGGCTCGTGCACGTCGGTGATAACCGGCACGCCGAATCCTTCTTTGATCCGCGCAAGGATGTCCAAACCCTCTTTCAAACCCGGTCCACGAAAACTCGACAGGCTGGAGCGGTTGGCTTTATCAAAGCTCGCCTTAAACACCCACGGGATACCCAGTTTTTCAGTCACGTCCTGGTAAGCGGCAGCCACTTCCATTGCAAGGCCTTCGCTTTCCAACACGTTCATACCGCCGAACAAGACGAACGGTTTGTCGTTGGCGCACTGGATGTCACCGATGTTGATCGTTTTCATGCGTCGCTGTCCTGTTGGTCGATGGCCGCTTTAACAAAGGCCGCGAATAACGGATGGCCTTTACGTGGATTGGAGGTGAATTCTGGGTGGAACTGAACGCCCACAAACCAGGGATGATCGGGCACTTCGACACATTCCACCAAATTGCCATCGGTCGAGGTTCCCGACAGAATTAGGCCCGCTTCGGATAAACGCTTGCGATAACCGTTGTTGAATTCCCAACGGTGACGGTGACGCTCACGGATGACGTCTTGGCCATAGGCCGCGTGAATATGAGTGCCTGAAGCCAAAGCACAATCCTGACCGCCTAGTCGCATCGTGCCGCCTAGATCGCTGTCTTCACTGCGCACTTCCAGCTCGCCCTCGTCGTTGGTCCACTCGGTAATCAGGGCAATCACCGGATGCTCGGGCGACTCTACAAATTCTGTACTGGTGGCCTGTTCCAACCCAGCAACGTGACGCGCGTATTCGATTACAGCGACCTGCATACCCAAACAGATACCCAAGTATGGAATCTTGTTTTCACGGGCATATTTGACGGTGGCGATCTTTCCTTCGACACCCCGCTCACCAAAGCCACCGGGTACCAAGATTGCATCGACACCTTCGAGGGCGCCGATGCCTTTGCGCTCAATGTCCTCAGAATCGATGTACTTGAGTTTGACTCTTGCGCGGTTGTGGATGCCGGCATGAATCATGGACTCGATCAGGCTCTTGTACGCCTCGAGCAGGTCCATGTATTTGCCGACCATGGCCACGGTGACGGTACGCTGAGGATTGACATGGGCGTCGACCACTCGGATCCACTCAGACAAGTCTGCTTCTTGAGTTTCGATGTCCATGCGCTCAACCACATATTTATCGAGCCCTTCGGCATGCAACATGCCGGGAATCTTATAAATGCTGTCAGCGTCCTGCAGGCTAATGACCGCTCGTTCCTCAACGTTGGTGAACAAAGCGATTTTTCGACGACTGGACTGATCGACTTCATGATCGCTACGACAAATCAGCATGTCAGGCTGCAAACCAATCGAGCGGAGTTCTTTAACCGAGTGCTGAGTTGGCTTGGTTTTAGTCTCGCCGGCGGTTGCAATGTAAGGCACCAGGGTGAGGTGAATTAGCATCGCTTGCTTCATGCCCAATTCTTGGCGCAACTGACGCACGCTTTCCAGAAACGGCAAGGATTCAATGTCGCCCACGGTGCCGCCCACTTCGACGATCGCCACATCATGGCCTTCGCCACCTTCTAGGACCCGCTCCTTAATGGCATCGGTAATATGCGGAATGACCTGGACCGTAGCCCCAAGGTAGTCTCCACGGCGCTCTTTGCGCAGCACGTCTGAATAAATTCGGCCGGTCGTAAAGTTGTTGGATTGGCGAGCCTGCATACTGACAAAGCGCTCGTAGTGCCCCAAATCCAAGTCCGTCTCGGCGCCATCATCGGTGACAAACACCTCGCCATGCTGGAAAGGACTCATGGTACCCGGATCAACATTGATGTAAGGGTCAAGCTTGAGGATGGTGACGCTCAGGCCACGGGCCTCGAGCAAAGCACCAAGTGAAGCCGCTGCAATGCCTTTTCCTAAAGAAGACACCACACCGCCAGTAACAAAGATATATCGGGTCACGCCGCCCCTCCTGGGATTAGATTTAAGCCGGTGAATTGGCTTACTGGACGGGCCGATAGATTAGTCGTTTAGGTCTCTATAATCCAGCTTAATCTCGCCAAATTCGCTTACAACTGGGAACCACCAACGGATTAATTCGGGCTCGGATTGATGATGCCAGACCCAAGGTCGATGCCAGGGTGGAATGGAACGGGCGTGCAATGCCTTGGATTCATTTGCCGCCATTGGGCGCCATTGCCCTTCGGGCGTCGGGGCGATCCAAACGGCTGGCTCTAAATAAATTCGATCGCGATATACCCGAAGCGACATGCGAGTGCCCTCTGCATCCCATTGAATGGCCGGATGTCGATCCGGCCTTGCGGGCAACTGATCCAACAGTGTGTCCAACCGAATGCTGGGGGGCGCTGGTAATCGAGCCACGCGCCAAATCCATACTGAAATGGCATGCCTGAGCAGGGCTTTGGGCAAAGCATGGTTCAACTCAAAGGGACCGAGAGGAATTTGCTGGAAGACCAACTGCTCAAGACGCTCGAAGACTTGCCCCAGTCGTTGGAGCTGCATGACTTCATCAGGCACGTCAGGCAGTAGCTGACGTACTTGCACCCGCCGGTACTTCAACGACTGGTTGGCAGGGTCCTCTATGGCCTGAGCGTGAGGCCGTCGATCACACTCGATTAATGGTCGAATCAACCAGCCTTTGCCAAGCCGCCGGCGGGCAGGAATCCGACGGGGCGGACGGCCTTGGGAAACACGCATCCAGAGGGTTTCTAAATCATCCCCTCGATGATGAGCGGTTAACACCGCATCACCCGGCTCTAATAGACTCTCTAACCAAGCATAACGGGCCTTGCGAGCAGAGAGTTCAGAATGATCCGGATCCTCATCTCGTGCCGAGCGAAATTCAATCGACAAGGCTTGAGCCCGGGCTCTTGCCTGCGCCTGCCAGGCATCGGATAGCTCGCTCCAAGCATGATTAAAGTGACACAGCACGACGCGATCGGGTGCAGCCCCCGTGGCCACATCCAGCAGATGATTGGAATCTGCGCCACCGGAATAGGCAATAAAAAGGCGGCCGGGGATATCCGCGACCGCCTGATCGAATGCCTGTGCTAGCTCATCCACCGAGTTAACTGATCGCGCCGTAGCTCATCAATCGGTGATAACGCTGATCCAGCAATTCGTCGGCACTGAGTTGCCCCAACCGAGCGAGCTGGCCCTGAATGGCTGTTTTTACGCTATCAAACATCGCACTCGGATCGCGATGAGCACCGCCCAAGGGTTCTGCCAAAATTTCGTCAACTAGACCTAATTGCTTCAAACGCTGGGCGGTAATGCCCATGGCTTCGGCCGCATCCGATGCGCGATCGGCAGTTTTCCATAGAATGGAGGCGCATCCCTCGGGACTGATCACCGAATAGGTAGAGTACTGCAGCATATACAGGTAATCGCATACGCCAATCGCCAAGGCGCCACCGGAACCGCCCTCACCCGTTACTGTCGATATTACCGGAACTTTCAGACGAGACATCATGGCGATGCTGGCGGCAATGGCTTCTGACTGACCACGTTCCTCGGCGTCAATCCCAGGATAGGCACCGGGCGTATCGATAAAGGTCAGTACCGGCATCTTAAAACGTTCAGCCATCTGCATCAGACGCTGAGCTTTTCGATACCCTTCAGGCCGCGGCATACCAAAATTTCGACGGACCTTTTCTTTCACGTCGCGGCCCTTTTGATGCCCCACCACCATAACGGGCTGGCCGTCCAAGCGGCCGATGCCGCCCACCAATGCCGCGTCATCCGCGAATGCACGATCGCCATGCAGCTCATCGAATTCGTCGAGAATTCCATGAATATAATCCAGCGCGTAAGGCCGCTGAGGATGACGCGCCATTTGTGCGGTTTGCCAGGGGCTAAGCTCGGCGAAGATACGCTCGATCAAGGCATTACGCTTGGCCTCGAGGTTGGCCACTTCGTCGTTTAAGTTCAGGTCACTTTGCTGACTTACGCTGGACAACTCATCAATCTTTGCTTGCAGCTCGGCAATGGGCTGTTCGAATTCCAATACATCCAAGTTCAATGAACTCGCTCCTCTTTACACAGTCGCACTCGACGATCACCAAATAGATCCATCAACTGCAACATCAATTCATCCGTGGGGTGGACCCACCACCCTTGACCTAAACGCACCACACCACTGGCGCGACGACCCTGTATCCGGAATTGTACCGGACAACGGCCGCCTCGATGCGGGTTCAAAATGGGCTCGAGGCGTTTTTTAAAATCTACCGGAACCTGATCCGCATCCAATCTCACTTCCAACGCGTCCGCGTAAGCCATTCGAGCTTCGGTCAAGGTTAGCAGTTTATCGCATTGCATCTTATTCGTCTGATTTCTCTCGTCGAAACTGACGCGCCCTTCGCACAGGATCAAGGTATCCGAGACCAACTTGTCCCGCACCTGCTCATGCAGATCACCACTGACCATAACTTCGAATCGCGCGCTGCGATCGTCTAGCGTCAATATCGATAGAGGCCGATTACTGCGATCGCGCAACGTGCGCATACCGATGATTAGACCACCGGTTCGGGGCCGCTGATCTCGCGAAGGTCGCAATTTGCTGATCGGGGTGACGTTAAATGCTTGTAATTCTTCACGGTGCGCCTCAATCGGGTGCCCGGTCAGATACAGACCTAGGGTTTCTTTTTCATGCGCTAACCGCTCGCGCTCATTCCAACTCCGGCTGGAACGGCAATCCTGATAGGGGTCGGTGTAGCTCTGGTCTGGCATGTCCATACCCAAACCAAACAAGTCGTCCATGCCAGCTGCCTGAGATTTGCGCGCCTGATTGGCGGCTCCCATGGCATTTTCTAATGCGTTGAACAGAATATGCCGAGGCTCGTTAAGCGCATCAAAGGCTCCACCCTTGATCAAGGCTTCGATCGCCCGCTTGTTGACGCGCTGGCCATCGACGCGGCGGCAAAAATCAAACAGATCAGTGAAATCGCCATGTGCCCGAGCATCGAGGATGGCGGAGATCGGCCCCTCGCCCAGTCCGCGCAACGCTCCCAGTCCATACACAACGTCACCCTCGGCATTGACCGTAAACTTTAAATCCCCTTGATTGACGTCTGGCGGGTTGACCTTGAGCCCCATACGACGGGCCTCTTCGATCAGGGGCACGACTTTATCTACGTCCCCCATGTCCGCCGACATGACCGCTGCCATAAAGGCCGCCGGATGATGTGCCTTGAGCCAAGCCGTTTGATACGAAACCAGAGCATAGGCGGCGGAGTGCGATTTGTTAAATCCGTAACCTGCGAATTTCTCCATCAAATCAAAGATGGAGCCCGCCAAATCTGGATCGACACCCCGCTCTCCGGAGCCTTCCATGAACATGACCCGCTGCTTTTGCATTTCTTCGGGCTTCTTTTTACCCATGGCACGACGAAGCAAATCCGCGCTGCCCAAGCTGTACTGCGCCAAGACCTGGGCAATTTGCATCACCTGCTCTTGATACAGGATCACCCCATTGGTGTCTTTTAAGATGGGTTCTAGGTCAGGGTGCGGATAGACCACGGGTTCCCGGCCGTGCTTACGGTTGATGTAATCATCTACCATGCCGGACTCGAGTGGACCCGGTCGATACAAGGCTACCAACGCCACGATGTCAGCAAAGCTAGAAGGTTGTAAGCGCCGGATCAGGTCCTTCATGCCGCGACTTTCCAACTGGAAAACGGCGGTCGTTTCGGCCCGCTGAAGCATTTTGAAGGTCGCTTGATCATCCAGTGGGAGACTTTCGATATCGGGCAGCTCGACCCCTTTTTGAGTGCGGATAATATCCAGCGCCCAATCAATAATGGTCAGCGTACGAAGGCCTAAGAAGTCAAACTTAACGAGACCCGCCGATTCAACGTCGTCCTTATCAAACTGAGTCACCGGAGAGTCATCGCCCTCGGGCTGATAAACCGGCACAAAATCCGTCAGTTTGCTGGGTGCGATCACAACGCCGCCGGCATGCTTACCGACGCCGCGCACGACCCCTTCGAGTTGACGTGACATGGCCATGACTTCGGCGGCTTCTTCATCCATTGAAATCAGCTCATTCAAGCCCGGCTCGGCTTCCAGGGCTTTTTCCAATGTCATGCCCACTTCAAAGGGGATCAGCTTGGATAATTTGTCACCTACGGCATAGGGCTTGCCCTGCGCGCGAGCCACATCTCGCACCACCGCTTTGGCTGCCATCGATCCATAGGTAATGATCTGGGAAACCGCGTTGCGGCCATAACGCTCGGCCACATAGTCGATTACCCGGTCACGTCCGACCATACAAAAGTCAACGTCAAAGTCAGGCATCGAGACCCGTTCGGGGTTAAGGAATCGCTCGAACAGAAGATCGTATTCAATCGGATCCAGATCGGTAATACGAAGGGCCCAGGCGACCGCCGAGCCCGCTCCTGAACCTCGACCTGGCCCCACAGGAACCCCGTTATTTTTGGCCCAGTTGATGAAATCCATCACGATCAAAAAGTAACCCGGAAACCCCATTTGCAGGATTACGTCGACCTCGAAATCCAACCGCTCGCGATAGATTTTCTGCATTTCTGCCGCGGCAGCCGTATCCTCGGGCAGGATTTTTTCTAACCGTTTATCGAGCCCCTCATGGGACAATTCGCGGAAGAATTGATCCATGGTTTTGCCATCAGGAATGGGGTACTCAGGCAGAAAGTAGGTACCCAATTTAGGCTGAAAGCCAATCCGCTTTGCGATCACTAGCGTGTTCTCGATCGCATCTGGAATGTCGGCAAACAGCTCGCACATTTCTTGTGCGGATTTTAGATACTGCTGATCCGTAAATTGTCGCACCCGGCGGGTATCGTCCAGGGTGTGACTCGAAGCAATACACACGCGGGTTTCATGGGCCTCAAACATATCCTGATCGGGGAAACGCACATCGTTGGTGGCCACCACCGGCACACCGCTTCGGTCTGCCAGTGCAACCGTTGCGTGCAATACGGTTTCTTCGTGGCTTCGACCACAGCGGCTGATCTCTAGATAAAAACGATTCGGGAACCAACGTGTGAGTTGCCCAAGGATTCCTTCAGCATCATCGACATCATTTTTAATCAAAGCCTGACCGATGGCGCCGTGCAGTCCACCCGATAGTGCAATCAGACCCTCTGTACCCTGCTCGAAGGCAGAGGATGGAATTCGGGCGCGGCCGTTTTTCTGATACTCCAAGAAACCCGCCGTTAACCACTCGGACAGCTTGAGATAGCCCGACTGGTTTTGGACCAACAGCGTGAGCGGGGTTGCACTTTCGAAACTGTCGCCCCACCACACATCCGCACCAACGATGGGCTGAACACCCGCAGATAAGCAGCCACGGTAAAATTTGACCATGGCAAATAAATTCGATTGATCCGTGAGCGCAACCGCGGGCATGCCCCGGTCTGCAACCCAACCCGGCAGCTTTTTGACCCGGCACAAACCATCCGACAGCGAATAGTCAGAATGAACGCGAAGGTGGACAAAGCTCATGCAGACCTCAGAACAATGAATATTGGGCAACCGGTTTAAAGCTGACTCGATGTTCGGGCGTGGGACCGTATTCGCTCAGCATCGCTAAATGCTGAGCGGTGGGATATCCCTTGTGTCGATCGAATCCATACTCCGGAAAACGCTCATGATACCCCATACACCAGTCATCACGGGTGACTTTTGCCAAAATGGACGCCGCCGAAATGGATGCCTTTTTCTGATCCCCTTTGACGATAGCCTCGGCCGGGATCGCAAGTCCCGGGGGAACCTTATTACCATCAATCAAAACGAGCGTCGGCTGGACCGGCAAAGCCAGAACGCTCCGGCGCATGCCTTCAAAAGTGGCTTGCAGAATGTTCAACCGATCCACCTCGGCTGCGCTCAATGACTGAACGCTGTAGGCCTCCGCCTTTTCGATAATTTCGTCGTATAACGCTCGACGTTTCGATTCACTTAGCGTTTTTGAGTCAGCCAGCCCTTCTATCCTGCGTTCAGGGTTTAGGATCACCGCTGCCACCACTACAGGCCCCACCAACGGACCTCGGCCCACCTCATCGACCCCGGCGATCATTGACGATGCAAGACCGAGGAAATCGCAGCGGCAGCTCGGCTGGCGGCCGAGCGAGCAAGCTGATCATGAACTTGCTCAAAATCCAGCATCAGCTCACGGTGATCAGCGTTCAGCAAATCAGATACCGCCGGCACCAGGTTATCCGCGTGACAGTTCTCTTGAAGAAACTCAGGTACGCGAGGCGTACGGGTAAGATGATTTGGAAGTGAAACGTGCTCGACCTGCAACTTACGTTTGACATACCACGCCGTCAACGGATTCAGCCGATAGGCCACGACCATGGGGCGTCCCACCAAGGCTGCCTCGAGGGCAGCGGTTCCACTGGCCAATAGCACGGCATCGGAAGCGCCCATCGCCTGTCGAGCTTGCCCATCCACAATATGAACGGATAGGCCGCTAAACAACCGTTCGAGCAGAGGGCGCAGCGCCGGCGTTGCGCAGGGCACCACCACCTGCAGATCTGGATCTGCCAATCGCCGCAATGTTTTCGCAAATACGGGAGCGATCCGTTTGACTTCACCCCGCCGTGAACCGGGCAAAATAGCTAGGGTCCGTTTGTCATCCAAACCCAACTCAGACCTAAGCCGACCCTTATCTGGGTTGAAGTCAATTTGATCGGCCATGGGATGACCCACATGATCCGCCATCAATCCGCGCTGGCGATAAGGCGCCACTTCAAAGGGAAACAGCGTCAGCATCAGATCAATTTTCTTCACGATCTTATCAACGCGCTCTGGGCGCCAAGCCCAAATCGATGGACTGACAAAATGCACGGCCAAGGCCCCCATCGCCTTAAATTGAGCGGCCAAATCCAAATTAAAATCGGGCGAGTCTATGCCAATAAAGCAATCGGGTGGATCGGGGCGGTAGTGATTGGCGATGTCTTTTCGTAGGCGCAACAATTCACGCAAGCGACCGAGCACTTCGACGACGCCCATGACACTCAAACGCTCCAT
>JASFWN010000010.1:0-11184 GCA_050049295.1 Pseudomonadales bacterium | reverse complement strand
CGGTCATTGGGCGAGGAAGAATACGACGAAGAAGCCATTGAAGAGCGCTTTCGAGACCACGCACTGTTTGTCGGTTTTGCGCCAGTCGATCAACCCGAGGTCGTCATTTCGGTCGTGGTCGAAAATGGCGGCGGCGGGTCGAGCACTGCGGCGCCCATTGCAAAACAGGTGCTGGACGCTGTGATGTTGGATCCTATGACCGGTAATGTTCGGGTGGCCCAGCAATGAGTTCAGCGTTGGTCAGTCACTCGACGGTTCCCGGTATTCTAAAGCGCTTAGGTTTGGACGGCCCGCTGTTGGCGGGTTTGCTTCTGATTATGGCATTTGGCCTGTACGTGCTGTACAGCGCGGGAGGCCAAAGTCTAGATCGGGTGTATGCTCAGGCGGTTCGGTTGGGTGTCGGCCTTGTCTTGATGGTGATCGTCGCTCAGTTCCATCCCCACCGGATCCGTCAATTAACGCCATTGGGCTATGGATTTGGCGTCATTTTATTGATCGGTGTGTTACTCGTCGGTGTTGAGTCCAAAGGGGCGCAACGCTGGTTACAAATCCCAGGCTTACCGAAATTCCAGCCCAGCGAGCTTGTGAAAATTTTGGTGCCGATGATGATTGCGCTGTGGGTCAGCCAACATCGGTTGCCGGTCCGTATTCCTGTTGTGCTGCTCGGTTTGATCTTTGTTGCGATTCCTGTCGGCCTGATTGCTCGTCAGCCAGATCTAGGGACCTCGTTGTTGGTCGCGGCGTCGGGCATTTTTGTGATTTTACTCGCGGGCATCCAATGGCGCTGGATAGCCGGTGCCGGTGTGCTGGGTGCGGTAAGTCTGCCGCTTTTGTGGATGAACATGCACGCCTATCAGCAACAGCGGGTGTTGACCTTTTTGGATCCCGAGTCGGATCCACTGGGTGCGGGTTGGAACATCATTCAATCCAAGACGGCGATCGGTTCAGGCGGCATCTTTGGGAAAGGTTGGCAAGCCGGCAGTCAGGCTCAATTGGATTTTTTGCCGGAAAGTCATACGGATTTTATCATCGCGGTACTGGCAGAAGAGCTGGGTATGTTGGGTGTCATCATCCTGCTGGCGCTGTATCTATTTGTAATCGCACGTTGTTTGATTCTGGCCAGTCGAGCCGGAACGACTTGGGGCCGTTTATTGTCCGGTGCCCTGACCCTGACCTTTTTTGTTTATATCTTCGTCAATATTGGGATGGTTAGCGGCATCTTGCCCGTGGTGGGTGTGCCGCTACCCTTATTTAGCTATGGCGGGACTAGCGCGGTCACCTTGCTGGTGTCCTTTGGGCTGATTATGGCGGCTCAGCGTGAGCAAATCCGTCAGCGCACACCAAGCCGTGCTTGACCTCGTGTCCAGTGCTCCAATTCAGTATGATGATGTAAACGAAACCACAGTTCTGGCATGCGCTGGGGCTCAATAAAAGGCAGGTATGTGAACAGACTTTGGCTGACTCTTTTAAGTTTCGCGTTGAGCGGTTGCTCGGCGATCGTAGGACTTCCGGTTGGGCAGGCCCCCACGGTTGATCCAAGCCGAGACGGCCCCCCTTTAACCGTGGTTGACGTCGCAAACAAACCCCTGCCGATTCCAAAGAACGAACCGCGGATCAAACGTGGCAACGTGAGTCCGTACACGGTATTTGGTGTGACCTATGAGGTGATGCCCAGTGCCGCTGGTTATCAAGAAATTGGGACTGCCAGTTGGTATGGGCGAAAGTTTCACGGCCGCCTCACGAGCTCAGGTGAGGTCTATGACATGTTCGAGTTCACGGCGGCACATAAATCGTTGCCGATCCCTTCCTATGTTCAAGTCACTAACCTTGCCAATCAGGAACAGATTATTGTGCGGGTTAATGATCGTGGTCCCTTTGCTGAGGGGCGGATCATCGACTTGTCATGGGCTGCGGCTCAACGATTAGGGTTTGCTGATAAGGGTACGGCACGAGTGGAGCTAGTAATTTTGGCGCATCCCGATGCCCTGGAGCGCAGTGCGGTTCCCGTCGAACCGAAAACTGGGGCGCAACCGGAGGCAAAACCGGGTGTGCAACTACGCTATCAAATTTTAGCACTGTCTGATTCTGATAAGGCGCAGCAAGCCATGCTCAAAGCGTTGGAGTCATTGGGAATGGATACTGCACAAGGGCAACTGAGTTCAGTTACCATTAACGAGCGGCTGATCTGGCGGGTTGTCTTATCCCCTGCCAACGCGAAGCAGACGCAATTGCTGCTTCAAAGCTACACCGATGCCAAATTGCTAACGAACTAGGGATTGATCATGTTGTTTCGTACCTTTCTAGCCTGTCTACTGCTATCCGGTTGGGCTCAGGCCGCCACCATTGCGATACCCAAGCCAGATAAAATTGTACGCCCGGTAGCCGCTCCTCCTAGCTTGGCGGCGACCAGTTATTTGTTAATCGATGGCCTAACCGGTCAGATTCTTGCCGAGCACAATTCCCGCATGCAGGTAGAACCCGCCAGTCTGACAAAGTTGATGACGGCGTACATTCTCGAGCAACAAATTAAATCCGGCACGGTCAGCATGGACGATCAAGTGCCGATTAGTGTCAAGGCTTGGAAAACTGAAGGTTCGCGGATGTTCGTTCGTGAGGGCACCCGTGTTCGTCTGGAAGACTTGCTACGGGGCATTATTATCCAGTCAGGAAACGACGCTTCTGTCGCCGTGGCGGAATATCTGTCCGGCACTGAAGAGGCTTTCGCTGACTTGATGAATGCCCAAGCCCAAGCACTTGGCATGACCAGTACCGGCTACCGCAATTCTACCGGTTTACCCGCTGAGGGCCATCTTACTACGGCGCAGGACCTGGCGATTTTGGCTCGCCAGATCATTTATGAGCACCCGGATCTGTACCGGATTTACTCTGAAAAAAACTTCGTCTACAACGATATCAAACAGGAAAACCGCAACCGATTGTTGTGGCGTGATCCGAGTGTTGATGGTCTAAAAACAGGCCATACCAACGCGGCTGGTTACTGTTTGGTGGCCAGCGCGGTGCGTGACGGCATGCGCTTGATCTCGATCGTCATGGGGGCCGATAGCGCGAACGCCCGGGAGCGCGAGACCGCGAAACTGTTGAATTACGGTTACCGCTATTTTGAAGGGGTGAACCTTTACGACGCCGGTCAGGATTTAGGTCAAGACGTTCGAGTCTGGGGCGGTGAAGTGGACAGTCTGGCCATCGGACCGGCCGAGAGCATTTACCGAGTGCTGCCCAAAGGTGCCCGTGATCGTTTGGAACTGACTCTGGAGATGGACCAAGAAGTTACAGCACCGGTGAGTCAAGGCCAGGTGCTGGGGCAGGTTCAGTTGAGCCTGGATGGCGAGGTGCTCAGCACCACGCCTGTGGTTGCGCTTGGTAACGTGGCTCAGGGTGGTTTGTTAAAGCAGGCCATGGACTGGATCTTGCGAGCGATGCAATAAGGATTGTCATGTCAGAACCCACCGCACCTAAGATTGAATTCCCATGCCCTTACCGGATCCGCGTCGTGGCCAATGCGGTGGATGGATTCGAAGCTCAGTTGATCGAGATTGTCCGTAAACACGCGCCGGAGTTCGATGAGTCCACGTTGGATATGCGTCCCAGCAAAGGCGGTAAATACAACGCCCACAGCTTTGAAATCTTGGCAACTGGCGAGCCGCAGTTAAAAGCCCTGTTCGAAGATTTTAAGGCCACCGGCGAAGTCCACATGGTGCTGTGAAGCAAATCGATCGAGGGCGCGAGCCTTATCACACCACCTGGCAGGCGATGCGTGACTGGGTGGACTCGGATCAATCCGACCAACTCTGGATTGTTGAGCACGACCCCGTCTTTACTCAGGGACAAGCGGGTAAGGCCGAACATCTTTTGTTCTCAGGTGATATCCCTGTCGTCCAGAGCGACCGAGGGGGACAAATTACCTACCACGGTCCAGGCCAAATCATTCTTTATCCGTTAATTGATATCAAACGCGCAGAGATCGGCTTACGCGATTTGATTACGGCTTTAGAGCAGTCGGTGGTGGACTGGTTGGCCCATCAAGGAGTCATTGCCTATGCCAAGCGCAGAGCGCCCGGCGTTTATGTCGGGGCGGCGAAAATTTCCTCTTTAGGTCTGCGGGTTCGAAAAGGCCGGGCTTATCATGGCATCGCGCTGAATATGGATATGGACTTGTCGCCTTTCGCTCAGATTAATCCATGCGGTTATCAAGCCTTGCCGATGATTGATGCAGCGTCGCTTGGGCTGAGGATTCACACCTCCTCAGTTCAATCATGGATCCAGCACTTTATGCGTCATCTCTGTGCCCTGGGCTATCAGGCCGGGTAGACATTGCCCTCTTGTACACGGCGAATTCCTTATTTTCGAACCACACTCTGGAAGCGATTTAATGAGGAATGACAATGAAAAAAACTACGCTCGCCGTCATGGTGGGAACATTGGCTATGGCGGGCACCGCGCATAGTGAAACCGAACTGGGTGTGGGACTAGGTCTATACAAGATGGATTCCAGTCGCGATGTTGATAACGATGTCGCCGGCAAAATCAGTCTGGGCCATCGCTACGACTCAACCCCTTGGGGAGCAGAAATTGCTTACACCGATGTTTCTGCTGAAGACGATGCCGACGAATCCTTCGATGCGTCCCTGTTTCAGGTGGATGGGCTTTATCACTTCGATAAGCAAGGCGGCTGGGAGCCTTATTTGGCCGCGGGCATTGGTGAGATTCGAACGGATTCTAGCTCGGGCAAAGACAGCGATGGATTTATTAACTTTGGCGGTGGCGCTCGATATGCATTGAGCTCCGGTTTGGATTTGCGAGCCGATCTTCGTTCGATCCGGACGGACGACACCGATGCCAACGACATCGTGGCAACCCTATCTTTAATTTTTAAGTTAGGCGCCAAAGATTCGGGCCTCATGCCGGTCAATGAAGATATTCCGTTGCCCGAAGGGCCCTTTGATAGCGATGGTGATGGCGTCATGGATCCATCGGATTTGTGTCCGGATACGGCAGCGGGTGCCCCGGTTGATGCGGCTGGCTGTCCCTTGGATAGCGATGCAGATGGCGTGACCGATGACAAAGATCAGTGTCCTGATACCGCTCCGGGTCTTAAAGTCGACGCCGACGGGTGTCCAATGCTGGGATCGGAAGTGGTGTCGTTTAATTTAGACGTCGAGTTCGAAACAGACAGCGCGCAGATTCGTGCGGGTTTCCAAGAGGACATTGAGGACTTGGCAGAGTTTCTAACCGAGTTTGCCAATACTCAGGTGTTATTGGGCGGTCATACCGACAGCGTAGGCAGCGCAGCCTACAATCAGACGCTGAGCCAAAAGCGAGCGGATGCGGTTAAGCGTGCATTGGTCTGGCAAGGGATTGATGCCAGTCGCATTGAAGCGGTTGGATTTGGTGAGGCTCGCCCCATCGCGGATAATGCAACGCGAGCAGGGCGTGAACAGAATCGACGTGTCGTCGCTTCAGTGAGTGCAGTGGTCCAAAAGGATCAGATGAAGTAGTCCCGTCTCGCCTAGCTGGCCAGTGCACCGGCGCTGGCCAGTTTCAACGCAAGCTGCGTCACCGAGAGCCATTTGGGTGTCGGTGACTGTCCTTTGATCGCTCGGTCAGCGCGCAGTGCTTGCTGGTTTAGTGCAACTAATCCTGCTTTTTTGTGACGGTTTAGACAGGCCTTAAAGACCCGTTGTTTAAAGCCAGGAACCCGTGCTTTGTCCCAGCCAAGCTCAGCCCCTAAGTTGAGCTGCTCAATCGTGCGATACAACATCGAGGCGACGGCCATGGCTTCGGCACCCTCGGCTTCAAGCGTTTGGCAGATCTGCGCTGTGCGCTGAGCATTGCCGCTTAGGCACGCATCGATCAGGTCAAAAATGGAGTAGCGGGCA
This sequence comes from Pseudomonadales bacterium, assembly GCA_050049295.1. Taxonomy (GTDB): domain Bacteria; phylum Pseudomonadota; class Gammaproteobacteria; order Pseudomonadales; family Litorivicinaceae; genus Litorivicinus. The sequence goes on along the minus strand of JASFWN010000010.1, from coordinate 5,287 downwards.
CTCTCAGCGCTGATTTGTGCAATTTCATCGACCGTCAAGGGTTGCTCGCCCTGGAACAGGCTGAGTTTCTGAACCTCTTGACGGGCCGCCAATGCGTTGCCCTCGACTCTGCTCAATAGGAGCTCAAAGGCCTCAGGTGTCAGCTGGACCCGGGCTTGATTCAACTCGCCCCGCAGCCAGTTGCCAAATTTATCGGCGTAAATCAGCGGGCAGCTTATCCACCAGCCAGCTTGATCGATCGCCTGCACCCATTTAGGGACCCGCTTAGCTCGGATCTCAACCTTGGGGCACTGAATAATGAGTTTCTTTTGCGGTGGCGGATCTTCTAGGTAATAGCTCAGCGCCTTATCGGCTTTAACGTCCAGTTTGCTCTTCGGCATGCGCAGTTCGAGCAAGCTGTCCTGGGCGAACAGGGAGAGTTCAGTGCGTGCTTCCATCAGGCGAGCCCAATTGAATCCGGGTCCGACATCCAGGACTTCACGTTCAAAGCCGTGGGTCAGTGCGAGCGCACGAATTTTGTCGGCCGCTTCAAGGGTCAGCAGGGTTTCGTCACCCTCGATTAGAGTAACGGGAGGAAGGCCCATGGCCAGATTTCTTTCTAGATCCTCGGGCGCAAACTTCACGGCAGTTGATCGGCTTGAGCGCTGATCTGAGTGAGCATTTGTCCGACCAGGTCGCGGTAAATCGCATCGGCTTTTAAGCGTTCAAGTTCAGTGTCTAGGCTGTCGCTATTGGAGTCCAACAGCGTTAAAAAGCCATCGCGATTGAGTGTTTCGGGGCCGATTAAGTAAGGGGCGTCGCCTTCACGAACGGCATAGGTCAGGCTGACTCGCAGCTCGAATTCGTCTCGATCCGTTAACTCCGACAGGGTGCGTCGCTCTAGAGTGAAGTCGAGTACTTCCAGTGTCAGCCCAGCGCCCAGCACGCCGCGCTCGTGCATGATGGATTCAATCATACGAGCCTGAGCGCCCAGCGGGTCGGCGATATCTAATGCCAGGCGATCTTTTAATCGAGCATCCAGGTCGTTATTGCCGTAACCCACTAATTGATAGCCACAGCCGCTCAGTAGCAGCAGTCCGACGATGGCGAGGCTGCGTAAGCGCATCAGTTGGCCACCAAGTTGAGCAGGCGGCCTGGAACCAAAATGACTTTTCGGATGGTCAAGCCATCCAGGAATTTACTGACGTTAGGTTCGTCCATTGCGATGGCTTGTGCGGTGTCTTGATCGACGTCAACCGGCACTTGAATACGACCGCGGACCTTGCCATTGACCTGCACGACCAACTCGATGCTGTCGCGAACCAAGGCCGACTCATCGACGCTTGGCCAGGGGGCATCAATCAATAGACCTGTACCGCCAATTTGTTCCCACAATGCCTGGGCAGCATGGGGAATAAAGGGGTTAAGCATGCGTACACACAAATCGATGGCTTCGTCTCGGACCGCCTCGCTACCGGTGTGTGAATTGATGGCGTTAACCAATTCCATGATGGCCGCAATGGCGGTATTGAAGTGCAGGCGTTCTCCCAAGTCGTGGGTGACCTTCTGCAATGTCTCATGGGCTTTGCGACGTAATGCGGCATCATCGCCTTGACCGGTTTGGAAGTCGGCCTGAACCAAATTCCACAAGCGCTTGATGAATCGTTGTGCGCCTGCAACTCCGTCGTCCGACCATTCCAGTGTTTGCTCGGGCGGCGAGGCAAACATGGTGTACAGACGAACCGTATCGGCGCCCCATGTGTCGATGGCTGCTTGCGGGTCAATGCCGTTGTTTTTCGACTTCGACATTTTTGTGACGCCACCGGCAATCACCGGCTGGCCATCGGATTTTAAGCGATAACCCGATTCGGTTTGCTCGACATCGACGGGGTTGAACCATTCTTTGCCACCGTTATCCAGTTCGCGATAGAAGCTGCGTGCTAGAACCATGCCCTGCGTGAGCAAACGCTTGAAGGGCTCGTCGCAGTCGACCAAACCTTCGTCGCGCATCACTTTGTGATAGAAGCGCGCATACAGTAGATGCAAGATCGCATGTTCGATACCGCCGATGTAGAGATCGACGGGTAACCAATACTTGGCGCGCTCATCCAACATCGAGTTGGCGTCTGCACACGCATAGCGAGCAAAGTACCAACTGGATTCCATGAAGGTATCAAAGGTGTCCGTGTCGCGTTCGGCCGGCATGCCCATGCTGTCCGTGGTCGCGATGAAATCCTGATCTTTCTTTAATGGGCTGCCGGATCCGTCAAATTCGGTGTACTCAGGCAAGACCACCGGGAGCTGATCGGCTGGAACCGCTTCGACACTGCCGTCTGCTTTGTGAATCGCGGGCACCGGGCAGCCCCAGTAACGCTGACGACCCACACCCCAATCCCGTAGTCGGTAGTTTGTCGTGATTTCGCCGCCGGCTTTTTCGGTCAGGGCTGCGCCAATGGCGTCGAAGGCATCGCTAAAACTGAGTCCGTCGAATTCGCCAGAATTGATCAATACACCGGTCTTTTCAGTCCAGGCGGCTTGGCTGATGTCATAGGATTCGTCTTCTTGTGCGGGTTTGACGACGGGCTTGATGGCTAAACCGTATTGGGTGGCGAATTCATAGTCACGCTCATCGTGGGCGGGTACCGCCATGACTGCGCCTGAGCCGTATTCGATAAGCACGAAATTGGCAATCCAAACCGGGACGGATTCGCCGGTTAGGGGATGGATGACAGTCAGCCCAGTATCCATTCCTTTTTTCTCAGCTTTGGCCATGTCGGCTTCGGCGGTTTTCATCTGAGCACATTCTTCAATGAATTCCGCGATCGCTGGATTGCTGGCGGCTGCCTCGGTAGCCAGCGGGTGCTGAGGCGCAACCGCAACGTAGGTGACACCGAACACCGTATCAGGACGGGTGGTATAAACGCTCAAGTGCTCATTACGATCGGCTAGGGCGAAATTGAAATTGACGCCGCGGCTTTTGCCAATCCAGTTGCGCTGCATGGTTTTGACCTGCTCAGGCCAGTCCACTGTATCCAAGTCATCCAACAGTTGTTCGGCATAATCGGTGATGCGGATAAACCATTGATCGATTTCGCGTCGCTCTACCAATGCGCCGCTGCGCCAACCGCGTCCGTCGATGACCTGTTCATTCGCCAGAACCGTGTTGTCGACCGGATCCCAATTGACCACAGCTTTTTTGCGATAGGCCAGCCCAGATTCCATCATCCGGGTGAACAGCCACTGCTCCCAATGGTAGTAGTCCGGTTTGCAGGTGGTGACTTCGCGATCCCAGTCGTAGGCAAAGCCGAGCGCCTTTAACTGATCGCGCATGTGATCAATGTTGTCGTAGGTCCAAGCAGCCGGTGCGCTTTTGTTCTGAATAGCCGCGTTTTCAGCAGGCATACCAAAGGCATCCCAACCCATGGGTTGCAGGACCTGTTTGCCTAACATGCGTTGGTAGCGGCTGACGACATCGCCAATGGTGTAGTTGCGTACGTGTCCCATGTGCAGCTTGCCGCTGGGATAGGGCAGCATGCTTAGGCAGTAATACTTTTCTTTGCTGGGATCTTCGGTGACGTTAAAGCAACCTTGTTCGTCCCAGGTTTTCTGAACGCGGGCTTCAATGGCCTGCGGATCGTACGCGTTTTGCATGGAGAAATTTCGATTTCAGGTAAAAACCGAAGTTTAGCGCTGACGCCGCCTGAAAGGTACCGTTAATCCGGCGTAAATCAGTGTGAGTAAGGCAACAAACAGGGCTGGGTAGGGTCCAATCCAGAGGTAGGGTGTGTGGCCTTGGCGAGGCTGGATCTGGCCGGTGAGTGTATCGACACGTTGATTGGGTAGAGATTTAAGAATTTCGCCCCGACTGCCAATGTGTGCCGTTACACCATCGTTGGTGGCGCGAAGCATGGGCCGGCCACTTTCAATCGCCCGCATTTGCGCCATCTGAAGGTGTTGATCCCGGGCGATGCTTTGGCCGAACCAGGCATCGTTGCTCACGCTTAATAACATCGAGCTGGATTTGGACTTTTGATGCGCCAATCCGGGGTAGGCGACCTCGTAACAGATCATCACGCCAGGTTTGAGACCGAATAGGGTCAGCGGCTGTGTGGACTGCCCCCGAATAATGGTGGATAGGGGTAGATCAAAAAAGTCGATCAGGCCACGAAGCCAGGGCTCCAGCGGCATGTATTCGCCAAAGGGCACAAGCCGTGTTTTGTAGTCGGCTCCCTGGGCCTGACCAAAGCCTGCCAATGCATTGTAGTAACGGGGCAAACGGTCCTTTGGCCCGGCGATTAGCCGGCCACTGACCAGGGCGCTGTCAGGAAATGCATCAGCGAAACCTGTGAAAAACTGATCGGCTTCGCTGCCTAACAAAGGCAAGGCCGCTTCGCTCCAGACAAACAGATCCGCGGGGTTGGCTAGGCTTTGATCGAGATGCCGGTCAATAATTTCAGCGCGCCAATCCGAGGCCCATTTTTTGTCGGCGGGAACATTAGGTTGGATCAGGGCATAGCTGAGCGGGTCGCCGAGTTTTTCGGTACTAGGCCAGGGTAATGCCGCGCTGGCAATTAGGGGTGCCAGAGCCAGCCATCGACGCTGCAAAATGAACACCGAGGCGAGCGCGGTCATTGCGGTGAGGCCATACACGCCGACATAGGCGCCTAAACTGGCAAAGGGTGTTTCGATGGCGGCGTAGCCGACAAATAGCCAGGGAAATCCGGTGAACAGATAAGTCCGAATGACTTCGGAGGTCACGACCAAGGCGGGGAAAGCCAACCATAGCGGTAATGCCTTGAGCCGGCTGAAAATCCAGCCATTGAACGCGTAGACCAGGCTAAGCCCGAGGATGAAACTGAGCCAAAGGATGGCCGATAAGGCCATTGGCGTGTTGGCCACTTGGTGGATGCTGACCCAAACCCAATGTGCGCCGGAGGCGAATAAACCCAGTCCGAAAAAAAAGCTCGAGACGATCGGTCGTTGACGTAGGGTAATCAGCCAGCCCAGTAGCGCAATAATGGCCAGCGGTGCCCAGTTAAACGGCGCCAGTGCTAGGGTTTGGGCGATGCCTGCGGCCGCCGCCAGTGTGCTAGTTTGCCAAGTTTTCAACGGCTTTGGATACACGCAGTAAGTGGACTCTGCGATTGTCTGCGTTGGTGACCTCGAACTGCCAGGGCCCTAACGTAACGGTCTCGTCGATGGCTGGAAGATGGCCAAATGCATGAACCACGAGTCCGCCGATGGTATCGAACTCATCATCAGCGAATTTTGTCCCCATCGCCTCGTTAAAGTCCTCGATGGCCAGCGT
>JASFWN010000123.1:0-3689 GCA_050049295.1 Pseudomonadales bacterium | reverse complement strand
TTGGCGCCCCCTTCGGTGGCCGAAAGCGCATGGCTTCGGCGATTCAAAAATCCCAGCGTGGCCTTTGCCAGCGGTTGGATGGCGGTGCGCGGCATTCGCAAACGCCGCAACTACTCACAGGGTTTCGTGATGTCCGACCATGCGGACTGGGACGAGCTGATTGCCACCATCCGCGACTGTGGCGCCCAACGCGTGCTGTGCACCCATGGGCGCAGCAATTTATTGGTTCGCTACCTTAATGAAATCGGTATCCCTGCAGCGGAATTGGTAACCGGGTTTAGTAGCGAGGGCGGTGAATGAAAGCCTTTGCTGAGTTGTTCGCTGAACTGGAAAGTCAGAAAAATAAAGGCAAAGTCGCCGCGCTGGTGCGCTTTTTTGAACAGGCCGAACCCGAGGATGCCGCCTGGGCGCTGCATCTGCTTAACGAAGGCAAATCACCGGCCCGGATATCAGGCGCTCGGATGCGCGAGGCCGTATCACTCTCGACTGGCTTGCCCCTTTGGTTGATTGAAGAGTCCTACGCCATGGTCGGCGACTTGGCGGAAACCTGCACGCTGTTATTACGCTCGCCAGGCCAAACCGAAAAACCCTTACACCATTGGATTTCGGTGCTGGCCGAGTTGAAAGCCCTGCCGACGGAAGAACAAACCGACAGGATCGTTGAGCTATGGCAGACGATTCCACAATCGCAGTTGTTCGTCTTTAATAAATTGATGACCGGTGGATTTCGAGTAGGCATAGCACGCGGATTGATCAGTCAAGCGCTGGCCCAAGTGCTCGGGCGGCCGGCCGATGAGGTGCTTGGGCATTTGATGGGTGAATGGACGCCCTCCGAGGCTGCCTGGCAGGCTCTGAAATCCGGGGACAGCGGCTATCAAGGCCAACCCTATCCGTTTTTCCTTGCTACCACCTGGGAAGGCAGCGAGGAAGCCGTTAATCATTTTCAGATCGAGTACAAACTGGATGGCATTCGCGCACAGCTGGTTAAACGAGGCGATACCCTGACGCTGTGGTCGCGGGGTGAAGAGTGTATCGATCAAGCCTTCCCGGACATTTTGAGTAAGGCCCAGTCAATTGAGGTCGACTGTGTACTCGATGCCGAGTTAGTAGTCCTACAAGACGGACAGGTGGGCAGCTTCAACGCTCTGCAAAAACGGCTGGGGCGCAAAAAACCCAGCGCGAAAATCCAAGCCGAATTACCCGCGAGCCTGGTTGTTTACGACGTGTTAGAAGAAAACGGCCAGGATCTGCGATCGCAGCCACTTCTGCAGCGCAGGCGGCGCCTGGAAAAATTGACCCACCCGTATTTGTTGTCCGAATCCCTGAGGGTTCGCGATTGGGATGAGGTCGAGGAGCTTCGACAAAATGCTCGAGCCCGCCGAGCCGAAGGGGTCATGATCAAACGCCTGGACAGCCCCTACCGCGTGGGCCGGAAAAAAGGCGATTGGTTCAAGTTCAAACTCGACCCCCTGTCGCTGGACGTGGTGTTGATGTACGGCCAGGCCGGGCACGGCAACCGGGCTAATCTGTTTAGCGATTACACGCTGGGCGTTTGGCAGGACGAGCAGTTGGTTCCTGTGGCTAAGGCATACAGTGGTCTGACCCGAAGCGAGATGGAAGCGGTCGACAAGTGGATCAAGGCCAACACGCTGGAGCGATTTGGGCCGGTTCGTCAGGTCCCGCCCGAGCTGGTGTTTGAGCTCGGGTTTGAGGGCATCCAAGAAAGTACACGGCATAAATCCGGCATCGCCATGCGCTTTCCCAGGATCTTACGCTGGCGTCAGGACAAGCCGGCTAGCGAAGCCAGTACCCTGCAGGACGCGCAGGCCCTATTACAGGAGTACGGGTGAGCGCCGGCCTCACGCAGATCAAGGATTGGTTCAAGCAACAAGGATGGCAGCCTCAGGAATTCCAGACGCAAACCTGGGACGCGCGGCTGCGCGGAGAATCCGGTCTGGTGCAAGTCGCCACGGGGGCAGGCAAAACTTGGGCTGCCTATGGCGGTGCGCTGGCTGATTTGCTGGATCAGCCGGGTGACGGATTGCGGATTTTGTATATCACGCCGCTGAGAGCCATGAGCCGCGATTTGCAGCATGCACTGGTCAGCCCATTAACCGAACTAGCACCGCATCTCCGTGTCGAATCCCGCACGGGCGATACGCCTTCGCATGTCAAACAGCGCCAAATGCGCAAACCACCCCATATTCTGATGACCACACCCGAATCGCTCGCGCTGATGCTGAGTTATGCCGCCAGCGAGCGCGTGTTTGCTCGTCTAGACAGTGTGATCGTAGATGAATGGCATGAGTTGATGGGCTCCAAACGCGGTACCCAAACCGAGCTGTGCCTGACCCGATTAAGGACCTTTAGGCCTGGATTATGCACCTGGGGATTAAGCGCCACCCTGGGCCAACCTGAGCACGCCATGCGCCAGCTTTGCGGTGAGAGCGGGACGCTGATTCAGGCCGAGTTAAATCGGCCGATCGAATTATCCATGCTGGCGCCCGATGATTGGCTCGAACTGCCCTGGGCTGGCCATTATGGACTGAGCCAATTACGTCAGGTGGCGCCCAAACTGTCTGCCGACACCCCTAGCCTTGTTTTCACCAACACCCGAGCCCAGGCCGAAACTTGGTTTGAAGCCCTGCGAACCATCCGATTCGATTTACAGGATCGCATCGCCTTGCATCACGGCTCCCTCGATCGCGAGGAGCGAGAGGCCATCGAAGCCGCGCTAAAAGCTGGCGAACTGGCCTGCGTGGTGTGCACCTCGTCGCTGGACCTGGGCGTCGATTTCTCTCCACTGGAGCAGGTCTTTCAAATCGGCAGCGTCAAAGGCATCGCCCGGCTGATTCAGCGGGCTGGACGCGCCGCCCATCGCCCTGGCGCCAGCGCAAAGCTGTACTGCGTCCCCACCCACGCGCTTCAGGTCTTCGAGATTCAGGCGGCCGCACGAGCTCTGGCGCAAAAAGATGTCGAGTCACCGCAAGCACCGGAAAAACCTCTGGATGTACTCGCCCAACATTTGGTGTCGCTGGCGTTGGCTGGCGGTTTTAACCGGGATGCGGCCTATCAGGAGGTCATTCGCTGTGCGGCCTATCAGGATTTGACCGAAGCCGAGTTCGATTGGACATTGGATTTGTTGGCTCGAGGAGGCGACTGTCTGCAGGGCTATCCGGATTATCATCGTTTGCAGGAAATCAACGGTATCTGGCAGGTCAGTAATGCCCGAGTAGCTCGGCGACACCGGATGACCTTGGGCACCATTGTCTCGGCCGCTTCGGTCAGCGTCCGCTTTGTAAACGGAGCGAGGCTTGGGCACATCGAAGAGTCTTTCGTCGCCAAATTAAAACCCGGTGATCGCTTCCTGTTTGCCGGGCGCTGCTTAAGTTTTGTCCGCCTCAAAGACATGGTGTGTCAAGTGAAAAGCGCCCGTGGGCAGCGGCCTCAGCTTCCCAGTTGGGGCGGCTATCGCCTGCCGATCAGCGAACAACTGAGCACCCATTTACGCCACATTATCGGGGACGCCGGCGCCGATCATTCCGTAGCCAATGCCCAGCGGCAAACCTCGCACCTGCCCACACCCGATCAAATGCTGATCGAGACTTATCAAGATCGCGAGGGACATCACCTGTTCTGCTATCCCTTTGCCGGCCGGTTGGTACACGAAGGGCTGGCTTCCTTGGTCG
>JASFWN010000122.1:0-3705 GCA_050049295.1 Pseudomonadales bacterium | reverse complement strand
ACCCATCTTTGGTCCGACTCAAGCGGCCGCTGAATTGGAAGGCTCCAAAGCCTTCACCAAAGATTTTTTGGCGCGCCACAAGATTCCGACCGCGGCCTATCAGAACTTTACTGAAATTGAGCCCGCGCTGGCCTACTGCGAAACGCTGGGCGCCCCCTTGGTGGTCAAAGCCGACGGCTTGGCCGCAGGCAAAGGCGTGATCATCGCCAACACCGTCGCCGAGGCTCAAGAAGCCGTCAAAGACATGCTGGCGGGCAATGCGTTTGGTGAAGCCGGGCATCGAGTGGTCGTCGAAGAATTTTTGGACGGCGAAGAAGCCAGCTTTATCTGCATGGTGGACGGGCTCGATGTTTTGCCGATGGCGACCAGCCAAGACCACAAGGCCGCACACGAAGGCGACCAAGGCCCGAATACCGGTGGCATGGGGGCTTACTCCCCCGCGCCTTGCGTCGACCAAGCCATGTACGACGCCATCATGGAACAGGTCATCCGGCCAACGGTACAGGGCATGCTGGACGAGGGACGTCGCTACCGTGGCTTCCTGTACGCCGGAATCATGATCTGTGACGGGATTCCTAAAGTCCTGGAATACAACTGCCGTTTCGGCGATCCAGAGACCCAACCCATCATGATGCGCATGCAATCGGACTTGGCGCCTTTGTTGTTGGCCGCAATCAATGGCGAGCTGGCGAGCCAAAGCTGTGACTGGGATCCGCGCGTTGCACTCGGTATCGTTCTGGCCGCACCCGGCTATCCCGGGGACTATCCGAAAGGCGCGGTCATCTCAGATAACGGACAGGACTCAGACGAGGTCAAGCTGTTCCATGCGGGCACTCAAGAAAAGGATGGCGACATCCAAACTGCGGGTGGCCGAGTTCAATGTGCAACCGCCTTGGCAGACTCGGTCAAAGCCGCCCAAGCCGCGGCCGTTGAGCGCGCTCAATCCGTCGATTTCGAAGGCCGCTGGTTCCGCACAGATATTGGCCATCGCGCCATCGCACGCGAAGGCTAAATCGTGCGCTGGCTGCTAGGCCCTTCGTTTGAGGACATGTTGGTGCCACTGCATCAGCATGCCCTTCCAGCCGCCTGCATCGACAGCCCTAATCAGGCCTGGGCCTATCATCTGGACTTGGTTCCTCAAGAAAAGCTATGGGTGCTCGGGACAGCCGACTTCTTAACATCGTTCTGCCAACCGCCTTGGCAGGGACTTTTCCACCTCGTCGCGGAGGTCGATCAGGCCATTCCTCGTGAGGTCGCCAGCGAGTGCACACTGTTTGTCGGAGCCGGTATGCCACTTGAGCGCATGGCTGAATTACTCAATGCACTGGCTTGGCCTGACTCTATCGCACAAGGTCAAACACAACGCTCCAGCATTCAAGGCCAAGCCCTTTGGCAGGGTGACGGAGCACTCCCAAAGGCCTTAAAGCAGGTCCAGCAAGGCACACCCATTCCGGTTTTGTCGGACACCGCATTACCCAACCCCTTACCCTGGCCGGCTGCGCAATACTTTTCTGGGCTGTCAAAACCCGAACCGTTGCCGCTACTATTGCCCGATCATTGGATGAGCACGAAAAACGCATTGGACGCACTGGCCCAACTCAAGGAGTCTCATGCGCAAGCTCTGTGAAATTAATGACATCCCCGTGGGTCAGGCTCGCGGCTTTTCGATTCAGGGCGGACCTATCCTGATTCACCGGTCAGAACAGGGCGTCAAGGCCTATCGGGACGCCTGCCCTCATCTCGGAATCGATCTTGCCTGGAATCCAGATGCCTACATGGATCTTGAGAACCGGCACATCCAATGCTCGACCCATGGCGCGTTGTTTGAGCCCGCCACTGGCGAATGTGTGTTTGGCCCCTGCATCGGACAACATCTGACGCCTGCTCCAGTTGAGATTCGGGGCTCGGAAATTTGGGGTTAAGCCAGACGCTCTGGCGCTCCCATTTGAACACCACTCCAGCTTAATTGCGTGGGCCATTGCCACACCTGCAGTCCTTTTTGAGCGGCCGTTTCGACCGCATCGGCATAGGCCGGGTGGATTTCTCGCGCACTGCGTACCCGATCGATTCCGTTGTGCATGACAACGTACATCAGCGCGGCCTGCTCACCGGCCTCCACTCGCTCGAGCAATACCTGCACGTGCTCTAGCGCGCGCTGACTCACCGCGTCTGGGAATGCCCCCTGACCATTTCCCAGATGCAGAGTGACACCCTTCACCTCAATCCAAAATTTGGATTGCTCGGACTCCCCGCAGAAGTCGATCCGCTTGCCCGCCAACTTCACTTCACTGCGCCAAGAAAAGTCAGGCATCCACGCGTCGATCGATTGCTTAACCCATTGATTTGCCAGGGCGCTATCGACACAGGCCAGCCCCGTCTCGGTCTCGATCAAAATCCAGCGCCCTGCGGTCTTACCGCCTTGAGTCGGACGATAAGCAATCCGAGACCCTGGTGCTTGCATGCCGGTCATCGCGCCAGTGTTCGGGCAATGCAGCGTAAGTCCCGACTCCGTGTCCGCCAGGAATCGTTTATAACGCTGAACCAATGTGTCTTGGGTTAAGTCCCACTGGCTCATAGCACGTCAGCCATGCGCTCAACCGCTTCGGTCAACCGCTCGATCGAATCTACGTAAGCAATTCTCAAATGGGTCCGAGCGTATTCTGGTCCAAAATCATGCCCCGGCGTGGTCGCTACACCGGCTTGCTCCAATAACCTCGTCGCCAGCTCAACCGAGTCATCCGCGAGCCCCGTCACATTCACGAACAGGTAATAAGCGCCTTCAGGCGTGGCATCGATACGAAATCCCAAGGCCTCTAAGGCGGGAATCAAATAATCTCGAGCCGCCTTGAGTTGCAATCGACGGCGTTCAAATTCTTCAATGGCCTCAGGCTCAAAACTCGCCAACCCAGCGATTTGGGATACTTCGCTAGGGCTGATGTAAAGATGCTGAGCCATATTCGTAACGGCCTGCTGTGTGCCCTCTGGGCAAACCATCCAGCCCAAGCGCCAGCCCGTCATCCCAGCGTATTTTGAGAAACTATTAATGACCCAAGCATTGGGGTGCACCAACGCCGTCGCGGGAGCTTGTTGATAGCTCAGCCCCTGGTAAATTTCATCCACAATTAGATGGCCGCAACGCGCCTCGACGGCCTGATATATCGAATCCAGCTCAGCGGGCGAAACCACCGTACCCGTCGGATTAGAAGGCGAGGCAATCAAGGCCGCCGCACAATTGTCAGACCAATGCTGCCGAATGCTGTGCGCGCTTAGCTGATAACCTTCGGCAGCAGACGCCGGTACCAACTGGGCTCGGCCCTCAACAAATCGAGCAATTTGCCGATTACAAGGATAGGCGGGATCTGCCATCAAAATAGACTGGCCGGGATTTAGGACGGCACCCATGGCTAATAACAACGCCGCAGACGCACCCGCCGTGACCAAAATTCGGTCGGGGTTTATCTCAACATCAAATCGCCGAGCGTAGTCCTTTGCAATGGCTTGCCTTAAATCAGGCCGGCCACCGGTCTCGGTGTAACGAACGCGGTCGGTGGAGACAAATTCTGTGACTGCGTGAACGATACTGGGGGCCGTTGGGAAATTAGGCTCACCCACTTCCAAATGAATGATATCCCGGCCTTGACGCTGAAGTTGGTTGGCTCGATCAATGATCTGCATCACTTCAAAAGGCACGATGACCTGAGCCCG
>JASFWN010000121.1:0-3718 GCA_050049295.1 Pseudomonadales bacterium | reverse complement strand
TGGAATTGCAAGAAACGCGCCTGGATCCAGACCTGGGTTGGAGTCTGATCACGGCCAGTGGACTGCAAATCGACCTAGGTCGATTGGAATTGGATTTGCGCATGAAACGCTTTGCGACGGCTTGGCGCAAACGTATCTCAACGACGCCAGATGTGGCCAAGGTAGATCTGCGCTACCGCCATGGTTTGGCCTTGACCCTAGAGGCTCAAAACAATGGATAAGTTAGTGGTCGCCCTGGACGCCGGCAGTACTCGAGTGCGGGCCTTGGTGGTCGGTCAAGAAAACGGCCAGGACCCAGAAATTTTGGGCCATGGATTTGTCGAATCCAACGGCATCACCCGCTCGACGGTGGTGGATATGGAAGCGGCGACCCGGGCGATTCGTAGCGCGGTCGAACGGGCAGGCGATAACTCACAAACCCGTATTCAGGCGGTCACAGCAAATTTAGGCGGTCAGCATCTGGCTACCCAACCGAGCGATGGCGCTGTCCCCGTGTCCAATATGGAAGTGAGTCGGGAAGACGTCGAACGGGTCCACGATGCGGCTCGGGCGATTCAATTGCCACCCGGTCAGGGCGTGGTCGAAGTGGTCAGCCGGCAGTACTTAATTGACGGGCAGGCCGGGATTCGGGTCCCGGTAGGGATGAGCGGTGTGCGGTTAGCCGCCGAAGTGACCCTGGTGACCGGATCGGATGCGACGGCGCATAACTTCCGGCGCTGCATTGCAGGCGCGGGCGTGGAATGCGATCGATTGGTACCCAGTGCTTTGGCGGCGGCCACCGCGTGCTTGAGCGATGCAGACAAAGAATTGGGTGTGTGCTTGGTCGATATTGGCGGCGGCAGCACGGACATTGCGGTGTTTAAAGAAGGCTCGTTGCAGTATTTGGCGGTCCTACCGGTGGGCGGTCAGCACCTGACCAATGACTTGGCGGTTGCCGCACACATCAATTTCGCCGATGCCGAATCCATCAAGTGCCAGTACGGGACCGCCTATCTGGATCCTGAAATCGACGGCGAGCGGATGGAAGAAACCATTCCGGTGCGCCGGATCGACGGTGTTGAAGCGGCGGATTGGTCGCGTCGCTTGGTGGTCGATTACACCCAGCCCCGAGTTCGGGAAATTCTTGAGCTAGTGGGCGAGCAAATTGCACTCAGTGGACTGGCCGATGTGCTGGGTGCTGGCGTCGTGCTGACCGGCGGTACGGCGCGGCTGGAACGAATCGCGCCACTGGCCAAAAGCATCCTAGGCCTGCCTGTACGGCTGGGTCAGGTCCATGGAATGCAGGGCGATAAAAAGTTTTTAGGAGACCCAGGCATGGCGGTATTGGCCGGCTTGGCGATCCATGCGTGCCACTCGGACGGCGTGTCAAAGCGAACGCGTCCCCAGGGCACCTCCGGAATCAAGAGTTTGAAGACCGGCTTGCAGCGGCTTTTCAAACAATTTTGATAAACACAATAAACAGCAGGAAAAATAGCCATGAATTTTGATGTAGTAGAGCAGAGCGGCAATAGCGCCGTGATCAAGGTGATAGGCGTGGGCGGCGGTGGCGGTAATGCCATCATGCACATGGCCAATCAAGACGTGACGGGCGTCGAGTTTGTTTGCGCGAACACCGATAACCAAGCGCTTGGCAAATCATCCAACGTGTCCAGCGTTCAGATCGGTCAGAACGTGACTCGCGGATTGGGTGCTGGCGCGAATCCCGAAGTCGGTCGCAATGCCGCGATGGAAGATCGCGACACCATTGCCGAGGCGATCCAAGGCGCGGACATGCTGTTCATTACGGCTGGCATGGGCGGTGGTACCGGTACCGGTGCAGCCCCGGTCGTAGCCGAAGTGGCCCGTGAATTGGGCATCCTGACTGTCGCGGTCGTCACCAAGCCCTTTAGCTTTGAAGGCAAGCGCCGCATGCGCGTGGCCGAAGAAGGCATCGCGGCCCTGGAAAAGAACGTCGATTCGTTGATCACCATCCCGAATGAAAAGTTACTGCCGGTATTGGGCTCGGACGCCACGCTGATGCAGGCGTTTGAAGAGGCCAATAACGTACTTCAGGGTGCGGTTCGTGGCATTGCCGACTTGATCGTCCGTCCGGGTATCATGAACGTCGACTTTGCCGACGTACGTACCGTCATGAGTGCAATGGGTCAGGCTATGATGGGCACCAGCACTGCCAGCGGTCCGGAGCGTGCGATCGAAGCCACTGAAAAAGCCATCCGTTATCCTCTGCTTGAAGATATCGACCTGAAGGGTGCTCGCGGCATCTTGGTCAACATCACGGCCGGCCATAATTTCGGCTTGGGTGAATTCAACACCATCGGTGAGATGATCGAAGACATCGCAGACGAGCAGGCCACCATCGTGATCGGTACCGTGATCGACGAGAGCATGACCGACGCGATGAGCGTGACGGTGGTTGCAACGGGCCTCAATGAAGCGGGCACCATGCAGGTGATTGACGGCGGCCAGGTTCAGCAACAGGCGGTTAACGCGCCTCCGGTTGCACCCTCTCCGTTGACTCAACCTCAGGCTCCTGCGGCCCCGCAAATGGCGACACAGACCCCGAGTGCACAGCCTCTGGACGTGCCAACATTTTTGCGTCGTCAGGCCGATTGATCAGTTAAATCTGCTGTAGAACTTTTAGTCTGGGTGGCTCCCAGGCTGAAAGGAGTGTGAGCTTTGTGCTCGCCGTTTGTTGGCGCTCAGGGTAAACTGGGCGCCGACGATTTTTGGGACCCCTATGTTTAGACAACGCACCTTGGGTAATACGATTCGCGCCACCGGCGTCGGTCTGCACTCGGGCGAAAAAGTCTATCTCACCTTGCGTCCTGCTCCCGATGATGCCGGCATTGTTTTTCGCCGAGTCGATCTGGACCCCATCGTGGAAATTCCTGCGCACGCCCTGCAAGTAACAGACACTCAAATGGCGACTCGTTTAGGTCAGCATCCTGCTACTGTCTCGACGGTCGAACATTTTCTGAGTGCTGTGAGTGCGCTGGGGATTGATAATTTAGTGGTCGATGTGAACCGTCCAGAGTTGCCGATTATGGACGGCAGTGCGTCACCCTTTATCTTTTTGATGCAATCGGCAGGTCTGCGAGAGCAAACCTCACCGAAAAAGTTTATTCGAATTCTGAAACCCATCGAGGTTCGTTATCCGGACAAATTCGCCCGGCTGCAACCCTTTGACGGGTACCGAATTACCTTTGATATCGAGTACGACCACCCCTCGATACCCAAGGATAAGCAGTCCACCTCGGTCGATATCAGTACCACTGGATTCATTCGGGAGGTCAGCCGGGCCCGCACCTATGGCTTCATGCGCGACATTGAGTTCCTGCGCAAAAATGATTTGGCCAAGGGCGGCAGCACCGACAATGCCATCGTGTTGGGTGAAGACGGCATCATGAATGAGGGCGGCTTGCGCTACACCGACGAATTCGTGAAGCACAAGGTGCTCGATGCCGTGGGCGATCTGTGCCTTGCGGGTTATCACATCATTGGCGAGATGGTGGCCAAAAAGTCAGGCCATGGTCTGAATAATGAATTGGTCCGGGCCATGCTCGACCAACCCGACTCCTGGCGCATTGAAACCTTTGACTCCAGCGAGTCCTGTCCGGTCAGCTTTGATCAGCCATCGCTGGATTTCTGATTCGCCCGCTCTAGGGCGAGCGATAAAAATTCTTCAATCTCGAGTGGTGGCGGTGTTTCAATCCGCTCG
>JASFWN010000120.1:0-3729 GCA_050049295.1 Pseudomonadales bacterium | reverse complement strand
GAAGGCGGCCAACGACGTGCCGATCAATCGGGTTCTAGCCGATTCGGAAATTGAAATGCTACTGGAATCCTGGCCCAGCACCATCGAGAGCGGACAGCCGTTGAATGCCGTCGTGACCTTTAATCGTAATAAATCTCCGCTTGATCCTAGCATTCAGATTGAGCTCTCAGGACGCATGGAATCCGACGCGGATCAAATCCCATTAAGTTTTGAGCAGCAAAATAATCGATATTCCGCTCCGGTTGAGCTGACTGAACCCGGCACCTACCAATTAGAAATCTTGGCCAAAGGTGATGACTTCGCCCGCGGCTTATCACGGATGATTCAAGTCATCGAACCCCAAGTACCGATCGCTTTGGAATCTGGCACCACCCAGAAAATTCAAAGCTTTGAAGCGCCCGCCAGCTTGCCTGCAATCGAACTCAAAGAGACCAGTCCTGCCCCCGCCATTGAAACGTCCATTCAGACTAATGATGGTTTGACCCTGACCCAATGGTTCTGGATGATCGCCGCCGGCTTGTTGGTCCTGATCGTTGGACTGGCGTTTTGGTTGGCACGGGCAGAGAAAAAAGCATGACCGCAGCACTTTGGGAAACATTAAACGGGCTAGGCTATATCGCCTGCGCCCTCTGGATTTTAGCGTTTTTGGTCGGCATGGCACGGCCACAGGTTCTAAAGTGCCAGGATCGTGGCGGTGTTTTCCGACTCTGTAGCATCGGATTTTTGCTGAGCTTTATTGTGATGGCCGTCTCTTGGTCGAAATTTAACGGCGTCGCGTAATTCCCAAAACCTTCTATACTCTTTATATGAGTTTGGAAGGCCTCAAGGCCAGTTGTATCAAGTCCGGACTGGCTTTGGTGAGTACCGACGGTACCGTCCACTATTGCCCCCCTGAGGCTCAATTACCCGACGCGCTGCGCAATGCCTTGGCGCGGGCGCAGACACATATTCGAATAAAAAACTGGCAATGTTTCAGATTGTCCGAGTCAGAAGCTTGGATTGCGATCCCGCCGAGCTTCAGCAGTAGCAAAGACGAATTGCAATTTCTGCAACGCCAACTGGCCTGGATCGAAGGTCGGGATTCACTCAGCGGCCTCATGACGCGCAGCGCCTGGCACCACATGCCACCTTTGGATTCCAGCGCGCCTCAAATATGCGTGTACATCAAGGTCAGCAACCTGAATCAAATCACCGAGCGGATGGGTTCTAGAAATGCGGACATCGTTGTTCAGACCATGGGCGGCCGACTGACGCTGAATGCGCCCGCTGAGCGATGCTTCCGGCTAAGTCATGACGTATTCATGCTCTACACAGCGGATTCGCAGGCTGGCGAAGGCTTTGCTGAGCAGTTACACAGTCAGCTATCGCAAACCGCACACTTGGAATACGGAAACTGCGAATTACAAGTAGTGATGGGAATCGCGCATAGCCCCACGCACGGCCAACGATTGGATATCCTATGCAAACATGCTGAGCTCGCGGCCTTGGCCGCAGAAAGACAAGGCAAAGCCTTCCAGCACTACAACGAAGAAATTGCCGAAGCCAATCGCCAAGAGACACTGATCTCTCAAACGGCGTATAAAGCCTTTACCAATAAAGAGCTGGTTATTCACTATCAGCCCCAGTTAAACCTTCAAACGGGCCAAGTCAGCGCTGTAGAGGCACTGGTACGCTGGGAACATCCTGAACTGGGTCTTCTTGGCCCCGATACGTTTTTGGACACCCTTGAGCAGCAGAATCTACTGGGTAAACTGACCGAATGGTTGTTAGACCAAGCCATCGACGACATTGGCCGACTTAACCTTGGATTGTCGATCAATTTGCCGCCTGAATTAGTCAGCGAGCAGTTTACTCAGCATCTTATCCAGATCTGCGATAGCAAAGGTTTTGAAACGGATCGTCTGACGCTGGAATTAACCGAACAGGCCCTGCCCAAGGCACTGCAATCCGAAAAACATTTGGCGTGGTTGCAGCAACAAGGCTGCCACTTGGCCATTGATGATTTTGGCGTCGGCGATTCATCCTTGGCTCGAATGGGCCAAATTCAATTTAACGAACTTAAGCTGGATCGATCGTTACTGCCGCAATCGCAGGACGACCGACAGCGCCCTCTCGTCTTGGCGCACCTATTACGTTTAGCCGACGATCTCGGCATGTCGGTGGTCGCTGAAGGCGTTGAAGAACCCTGGCAACAAGATCAGTTGTATCAACAGGGATGCCAAAGTCTGCAAGGGTTTCATTTCGCACGCCCCATGCCGATAGAAGATTTAATCCCCTTTATAGCGGCGCGATAAAGCGAGTCTTCAACTGAACTTCTTGCCACTCATCCATGGGATCGGAATCCAGCGTAATACCCCCTCCGACGCCAAATTCCAAAACACCTTTCTCAAGGGTCGCGGTTCGGATGGCGACGTTTGCCATCGACTCCCCTCGATGGATGAATCCACACGACCCCGTGTAGAGCCCACGAGGCGATAGCTCAAGCTGATCCAGCACTTCAATGGCTCGCTTTTTTGGAGCGCCGGTAATTGAGCCATAGGGCATTAACGCCTCGGCCCAATCAGCCAGTCGCGCAGTAGATAATTCAGCGGTCACCGTCGACACCATCTGCTGCAATGTCTGATAACGTCGAACGACAAAGCTCTCGGGCACCAAAACACTGCCTGGCTGTGCAATTCGGCCCAGATCGTTGCGAATTAGATCCAATATCATCAGATTTTCAGCCCGATTCTTAGGGTCCTGACTCAACCATTGAGCCAATTCTTGGGTTTGCGCCGCCGATTGACCCAGACCAATTGTCCCTTTCATTGGCTGGCATTCAATTTTGTTGTCAGCCACCGACCACAGCAGCTCCGGTGACAGACTGATCGCCGCCCCGTCTTTCCAGGGCATGAGCGCTGCATAAGGGACTCGTTGGCGCTCAATCAGGGCTCGCCATAACGCTTCGGGTGCAGCATCACAACGTCCTCGCCCACGAATCGTCAAGTTACCCTGATAGCAGTCGCCAGCCTCTAAATAGGCCTTCAATTGCCCGATGCGTTCTACCCAAGTGGGCGCATCACATTCCAGCTCCCAATTCCATTGGTTAGCTGGATCCGGCAAACGTTCCAATAACTCCGGATCACTCAGCGTTTCGTATTTTTCCCAGACAATAGCTTCTAATCCACGATGCGCCCCGCCCAAAAAGCCGCTGATCGAAGTTTCATAGTCGATAGCAAAGGTCACGGGATGACGTTCTGAAGCAGATTGAATCCGCTCCCAGGTATCCGCTAGGGGTGCACTGGAATCGGCTTTGATTCGTTCTAACGGGCGACTAAACCATCGCCATTGAACGGCATCACCTAACACCGCAAATTGTGGTTGCATCCAGATCGGCCCTCAATTGAGAGTGCGTAAATTTACCCTGTCTTTAACCAGTCATCCAGATGATCTGTAATTAAACCGCGCAATCCTTTTAGACTAAAGCGGCGTTCCTGCACACCGTCTATCGACCATCCAATTTGATAGCGCTTCGACTCGGGCCGATCCGTGATTTCTGGATGCCACCACCAACCAGGGTGCCCCTCTAGAACCTCCAAGGCTTGAGTGCCGGTCAAATACGGAGTCGAGTCTAAATATTGATGTCCAACCGCGCCCTGTTCCGCCGACAATAGAGCCAGTTGTAGATGCGGCCAACGGTCCTCTGCCTCAAGCAAATCGAGGGGGTCGAAGCTGGATAACCACCAAGTC
>JASFWN010000009.1:0-11373 GCA_050049295.1 Pseudomonadales bacterium | reverse complement strand
CCGCATGGGTTAATATCTTGGCGATCAAGGAATCGTAGTGAGGGGGCACTCGATAACCTGAATACAGATGAGAGTCGACCCGAACGCCTGGGCCGCCGGGTGCATGCCAGTTGTCTACGGTACCTGGTGAAGGCAAGAAGCTGACGGGGTCTTCGGCATTAATTCGGCATTCGAACGCGTGTCCGCGCACCTCAATGTCGCTTTGCTGCATCGATAAAGGCAAGCCAGAAGCAATGCGCAGTTGCTCGGCAACAATGTCCGTCCCGGTCACCAGCTCGGTTACCGGGTGCTCTACCTGAACTCGGGTGTTCATTTCAATGAAGTAATAGCCGCCGTCTTCGTACAAAAATTCGAAGGTGCCGGCGCCGCGGTAGCCAATTTTCTTACAGGCTTCAACACAGGCGTCCAAGACGTCCTGGCGCGCTTCCGGATCCAGCTGAGGTGCGGGTGCTTCTTCGATCACTTTCTGGTGGCGGCGCTGAAGCGAGCAGTCGCGGTCATACAGATGTACCGCGTTGCCATGTTCATCCGCTAATACTTGCACTTCGACGTGACGAGGTCGTTGTAGGAATTTCTCCATGTAGACCGTGTCGTCACCAAAAGCCACTCGAGCTTCTGCCTGAGTCATGTCGATCGAGTTGATCAATTCAGCTTCTTCATTGACGACCCGCATGCCGCGGCCACCACCGCCTGCCGAGGCTTTGATGATCACGGGGTAGCCAATACGCTTGGCAATGGCTTTAACCGCCTGTGGATCGGTTGGCAGAGGGCCGTCCGAACCCGGTACGGTGGGCACGCCGGCCTCTTTCATGGCGGCGATGGCACTGACCTTATCGCCCATCAGGCGAATGGTCTCGGCGCGTGGGCCGATGAAGGCAAATCCCGATTCTTCACAACGTTCGGCAAAGTCAGCATTCTCGGACAAGAAGCCATACCCTGGGTGAATGGCGTCGGCTTCGGTAATCTCGGCTGCTGCAATGATCGCGGGTACGTTCAAGTAACTCTTAGTGCCCGGCGCGGGACCGATGCAAACCGATTCATCAGCCAAGCGCACGTGCATCAGGTCTCGGTCAGCACTCGAGTGCGCCGCTACGACTTGGATGCCTTGCGCGCGACATGCGCGCAGTACGCGCAATGCGATTTCACCACGATTGGCGATTAAGACTTTTTTAATCATTACTCGATCACAAATAGCGGCTGGTCGAATTCGACGGGATCGCCGTCCTGGCATAGAACGGCCTTAACAGTGCCGGCTTTGTCGGCGGTGATCTGGTTCATCATCTTCATGGCTTCGACGATGCACAGGGGATCGCCGACGTTGACCGACTTGCCTACTTCAGTAAATTTCGGCGCATCGGGGTTCGGAGCCGCATAGAAAGTCCCGACCATGGGGCTGAGCACTTGATGGCCGCTGACAACCTCTTCGGCCGGAGCGGCGGGTGCAGCAGCAGGCGCGGCTTGAGGTGCCGCAGCAGGCGCTGCGATGGCGACGGGTGCCGCGACCGGCGCAGGTGCTGCCATCACAGGCGCGGCGCTGGCACGGGTGATGCGAACGGCTTCTTCGCCTTCTTTAATTTCGATTTCGTAAACGTCAGAGTCATGCAGTAGCTCGACGAGTTTTTTGATCTTGCGAATGTCCATTTCGGTTTAGTCCACCTTTATTTGTTCGATTGCAGCGGCAAGCGCTAGCTGATAACCGTTGACGCCTAGACCCATGATGATCCCCCGGGCAATGGCGCTTAAGTAACTGTGCTCGCGGAAGGGCTCGCGGGCATGGATGTTTGATAAATGCACTTCAATAAAGGGCAGTTGTGTTGCGCTGAAGGCATCTCGAATGGCAATGGAAGTGTGGGTGTAGGCGCCAGGGTTGATGATGACGAAATCAACCTGTCCACGCGCATCGTGAAGTGCATCGACGATGGCACCCTCGTGATTGCTTTGGAAGCAGTCCAGTGAGTGTCCGGCGGCTGCAGCTTGTTCGCTGAGCATTTGCTCAACGTCAGTCAGCGTGGTGCTGCCATAGATTTCAGGTTCACGTGTGCCTAACAGATTTAGGTTAGGTCCATTGATGAGCAGCAATTTGGCCACAGGCATTCCTTACCGAGACAGGCCCTAAGTTTCGCGCAAATGACGGAAAAAACCAACAAAAAGCCCGAAACTATTCGGAAATGATCGCCAAAAGCCGTTTTTCTGGCGGGTAACAAAAGCCGCTGTCGGCACAGCCCTGTAAGCCTAGCCAAAGCTCGCCGGCTGGAAATGCAGTGCCGTCGCTCCTTAGCGTAGTACGAAACTTTGCCCGCATCACGTTGACCGGTCCGCGTAGCGGATCCTCTACCTGAGTTAGGGCAGGGCGCGACCATCGCAGTGACTTATCAGCACTCAGTCTTCGCCGGACTGCTGAGCTTGCGCCTGAAAGGCTTCGAATGGCGGGGGATAGGTCGGGGTTGAACCAAAGGACTCTGCCTGAGTGAAATTTGCCGCCAACGTCCCCAATAATGTGGTTATAAGGGTGATAATCTTTGTCATTCGTTGCTCCTAAGGATGGTTCATGAGCCAACACACCGAAACTATAGTGAATGCCCTAAACAACTTGAAGCCATCGCGCTTGAAATGGATGAATTCGCGTGCAGCCATTGTCGGCATAGGCGGCTTGATCGGTCTGACCCTGCTGAGCGGATTTTGGTTCGATCAGGTGCCTGAGCGAGTCACGCCAACCCAAATGGTGGAATTGACCCATCAGGGTGCGCCCTCAAAACCCGGTTCGGTGACAACGGCCGCTCTGATGTTGGTGACCCAGACGTTATTGGACAAGCCAGGCGGTTACTTGAGCAATGACATCATGCCCCCGGGTGTTTTGATGGATAACATGCCCAACTTCGAGTGGGGTGCGCTCGTTCAAAGCCGTGATCTTGCGCGCTCGCTACGTAAAGACTTCAGCCGCTCGCAGTCACAATCGACTGAAAACCCTCATTTGGTGGTGGCTGAGCCGGCACTTAACTACGATTCTGAGAAGTGGTTTCCGTCGGCCGAAAACAGTTATCGAAAAGCGCAGGACGCTTTGGGTTTGTATTTGGGCGAGTTGCTAGACCCGACTCAGCCGGACAGTCAATTTTTTGCTCGGGCCGATAATTTGGGGGCGTGGCTTTCGGATGTTGAAACTCGGCTTGGTTCTTTGTCGCAACGATTGAGTGCAAGCGTCGGGCAAGTTCGGATCAACACCGACCTGTCAGGTGATGCGGCCGCCGAGCAGTCGACACCGGCGCCAGTGAATCAAATCGTTAAAACGCCCTGGAGTGAAGTGGATGATGTGTTCTATGAAGCGCGAGGCAGTGCCTGGGCCCTGATTCAGTTTTTGCGAGCTGTAGAGGTCGATTTTCAGGGTGTGTTACAGGATAAAAACGCAACCGCTTCACTGAAGCAGATTATCCGAGAGTTAGAAGCGACTCAGGCGAGTGTGTGGAGTCCTGTGATTTTGAATGGCTCAGGCTTTGGGTTGTTTGCTAATCATTCGTTGGTGATGGCGAGTTACATCAGTCGGGCGCATTCTGCGATCACGGATCTTCGGACTTTGTTAAGTGAGGGCTGATAAAACCGTGACAGGCATAAAAAAGCCCGGCATTGGCCGGGCTTTTTGTTTTCAAGCGCAGAATTACTTCTGAGCCGCTTCCACCGAAGAGCGAACCGCTTCGCGGGCTTCTTCGCTGCCTTTCCAGCCGGTGACCTTAACCCACTTGCCGGCTTCGAGGTCTTTGTAGTTCTCGAAAAAGTGTTGGATTTGATCCAGTAGCAACTGTCCTAGGTCCTGAGGCTCTTGTACGTGATCGTACAACTTAGTCAACTTGCTATGCGGGACGGCCAGTACTTTGGCGTCCAGTCCGGCTTCGTCTTCCATCATCAAAATACCGATGGGGCGTGAGCGGATAACGCTGCCCGGCATGACGGGGTAGGGTGTTACCACCAACACGTCCAATGGGTCGCCGTCTTCGGATAGGGTGTTGGGCACATAACCGTAGTTGGCGGGGTAGAACATCGGCGTGGCCATGAAACGGTCGACCATGATGGCGTCAAAGTCTTTGTCTATTTCGTATTTGATTGGGTCGGCATTGGCCGGGATTTCAATCGCGACGTAGATATCGTTGGGCAAGTCTTTACCCGCAGGAATTGAGTTGAATGACATAGTTCTACCTAGGTTAAGTGAAAACAAACGGGCGCTAGTATCCTAGTCCCAAAAATTCTGTGCAAGATCGTCTTTAGGCGCACTTATTGACCGCGTGGTGGCAGTTTCTTTTCGACACAGCGCGATAAATCCAGCCTCAAGTACTCGGGCATGCCTTGCTTAAAGGGAGGGAAGCATTCCCCTTCAATTAACGGGGCTAAGTAGTCACGTGCTGCGTCGGTAATGCCGTAGCCGTTCTCGGTAATGAAATCCCGGGGCATGAATTTTTCATGGTTTGCCACGTCAGACAGATCGGCCGGCTCGATGGTCCAGGTGTAGCTTTCGCCTTCGCCCCGGATAACGGCCGGCATGACGGCTTGCATCCCCTGTGCGGCATAATGCGCGGCCGCCTCACCCACCGCGATGGCCTGATCCAAATCGGTTTTGGCCGAGATGTGTCGGGCACTGCGCTGTAGATAATCGGCGATCGCATAATGGTATTTGTGGCCAGTTCGCTCGCCGATCATGTGGGCCAACGCCGGCGCCACGCCACCCAGTTGAGCATGACCGAAGGCGTCTTTGGTGCCGGTTTCTGCAACAAAACTGCCGTCTTCATAGGCAATGCCCTCGCTTGCGACAACGACGCAGTAACCGTATTCGTCAACGCAGCGGTCTACCTCGTTTAAGAAGTCGTCGGCGTCAAAGGTCAGTTCAGGAAACAAAATAATGTGGGGTGGCTGGCTGGCTTTCTCGCTGGCCAATCCAGCAGCGGCCGCAATCCAGCCCGCGTGGCGTCCCATGACTTCCATCACGAACACTTTGGTAGAGGAGCCACACATGCTGGCAATGTCGAAACCGGCCTCGGCGGTCGAGGTGGCGATGTATTTGGCGACACTGCCGAAACCAGGGCAGTTGTCGGTGGCGGCCAAATCGTTGTCGATGGTTTTGGGGATGCCGATACAAGTGAGTGGGTAGCCTAGCTCTGACGCCAGCAGACTCACCTTGTGGGCCGTGTCCATGCTGTCGTTGCCGCCGTTATAGAAGAAGTAACCGATCTCATGAGCATCAAACACCTCAATCAGGCGCTCATATTCTGTGCGGTTCTGCTCTAGGCCTTTCAGCTTGTAGCGACAACTTCCAAAAGCCCCGCCCGGAGTCCAAACCAGACCCTCGAGGGTGTCGTCCGAGAAAAGAGAGGTATCGATGAGGTTTTCATCTAATGCACCTAGGATGCCCTCGCGTCCTGCGTAGACTTTGCCAAAGGTGTCGGGGCGAGCACGGCACCCCTGAATTAGGCCCCATGCGCTGGCGTTGATGACGCTGGTGACGCCACCGGACTGCGCATAAAAGACATTGCGTCCTGACATGTCAGATTTTTTCCATAAAAAGCAAGCCGACACAGTCTATCGGTTCGGCAGAGGTGTGTCGATCAGAGGGCCGGTGCTCGGTGCTTGCATCATCCGCCTAGATCCCCATCATGTAGCCATGAAAGAATTCGAGAGAACCGTCACGTTGGCGGTCACCGGCGCGTCAGGCGCGCCCTACGCCTTGACCTTGATGCGCGAGCTGATCGCCCAGGATGTGCGGGTTTGGTTCATGATTTCACAAGCAGCGAGGGTGGTCTTCGGTGAAGAGACTTCGTTGAAGCTGCCGGCAAAAGCGGCCGAGCTCGAGCGTTTTTGGACGCAGGAATTTGGAGCCCGCGAGGGTCAGATAAAGGTGTACTCGGACACGCAATGGACCGCCCCGGTGGCCAGTGGATCAGGGGCGCCAGTGCCTATGGTGGTGTGTCCATGCTCGACAGGCAGTTTGTCGGCCATCGCGACCGGTGCCAGCAACAATCTGATCGAACGGGCAGCGGATGTGGCCTTAAAAGAACGCCGCCCTCTGATCTTGGTTCCGCGCGAGGCACCGTATTCTCAGATCATGTTAGAAAACATGCTGAAGCTGACTCAAATGGGGGCGGTAATACTGCCTGCCAGTCCCGGGTTCTATCACCAGCCTGAATCGATTCAGGATCTCGTGGATTTCGTGGTGGCGCGGATTATGGGGCAGTTGCAACTGGATCAGGTTCTGGTTCCACGCTGGGGGCAGCGCCATGAGTGAACGATTGCCGGTTTTTCCGCTGGGCCTGGTGATTGCGCCGGGTGGCGTTTTACCGCTTCGAATTTTTGAGCCGCGCTACTTAAAGATGGTGAAGTGGTGCATGACCGAAAGCCAAGGCTTTATCGTTGTCCCGCCGGATGGCGATGGATTCGCGCCCTTGGGGACGCTGTGCCGGATTGTTGATTTCGACCAGTTGCCCGATGGGTGTTTGGGTCTGACCGCCCATGGTGATTCACAATATTCGATGTCCAATCCGTCAAAGGACGAGGACGGGCTCTGGTGGGCGGACATCGAAGCGATCGAGCCTGAAGCGGACATTGAACCGCAGGAAAGTGAAGCCGATTTGGTCAATTTGCTGGCCTCGTTGATGCAGCACCCAGCGGTGCAAGAGCTTGAAATGGAGGTGGACTACGAGTCGTTGTCCGAGGTGACTTGGCGATTGATCGAATTGCTGCCCTTTGAAGTGCATATCAAACAGGCGCTGATCGAAACACGAGACTTGGGATCTCGCTGTGATCAGCTGCGTGAAGCCTTGAAAGCTTTGCAGTCTGAGTCTGACCGCTAGCGCCATCTGAGGTATACTGCCGGCTTAAATTTCAGACCAGAGTAGTGACATGTCGGTCTCACAGTATATGCAGCAGTTGGGTGCGCAAGCGCGGACGGCGAGCCGTGCCATGGCCAAAGCCAGCACCGAACAAAAAAACGCCGCGTTAGCCGCGTTGGCCGATCGTTTGTTGGCGAATGAAGCCGCATTGATTGAAGCCAATGCCAAAGACCTGGCCGCGGGCCAGGAAAATAACCTAGATGCCGCCATGATGGATCGCTTGGCTATTACCTCAGTCGGTGTTCAGGCTATGGCCGAGGGTGTCCGCCAGGTGGCGGCATTGGCCGATCCCGTGGGCCAAATTAGCGACGGCAAATACCTGCCCTCGGGCATTCACCTCAGCAAGATGCGTGTTCCTCTGGGCGTGGTGGGGATTATCTATGAATCGCGCCCCAACGTGACCGTGGACGCGGCCATACTGTGTTTGAAGTCGGGTAATGCCACGATTTTGCGCGGAGGCAAGGAAGCGCTGCACTCGAATCAAGCCATCGCGGAGATTGTTCGGGCAAGCTTGTCCGAGGCAGGATTGCCGATGGACGCGGTGCAAGTGGTGAATACCACGGATCGAGCGGCCGTGACAGCGCTGATCCAAGATGCTGCCCATGTCGACGTGATTGTGCCGCGCGGCGGCAAAGGGTTGATCGAGCGCATTTCAACCGAGGCCCGTGTGCCTGTGATCAAGCATTTAGATGGCAACTGCCACACCTATATTGCACAGGACGCCGATCTGGAGATGGCAGTGAACTTGGTGCTGAATGCCAAAACTCGACGCTATGGCGTGTGCAATGCGTTAGAGAGCCTGCTGGTGCACGATTCGGTCGCCGGGCAGGTCTTACCAAAAATCGCTGCGGCCCTTGCTCCTTTTGAAGTCGAGGTGCGTGGCTGCGACCGGACCCGTCACTTCATTCCTGCGGCCATTGAAGCGAGCGAAGCAGACTATTCGGCCGAATTCCTGGGGCCGATCATGAGCTGTCGTGTGGTCGACTCGGTTGAGCAAGCGATTGAGCACATCAACCATCACGGCAGTGGCCACACCGACGCCATTGTCACCCGCTCGATCGAGACCGCACGAATTTTCCAGCGTGATGTCGATTCGGCTAGCGTGATGGTGAATGCCTCGACGGCCTTTGCAGACGGTTTCGAATACGGTTTGGGTGCCGAGATCGGTATCTCGACGGATAAGATTCATGCGCGTGGCCCTGTTGGTCTGGAAGGCTTAACCAGCCAAAAATATGTGGTTTGGGGCCAGGGTCAGACCCGCGGGTGAGGGTATTATTCGGCGGGACCTTTGATCCCCCAACGCTTGCTCATTTGGCTCTGGCCAGAGACTTGCGCGATCGCTTGGGTGTCGAGGTTGAATGGTTGCCCAATCGAATATCCCCGTTAAAATCGGCGCCCCAGGGCGGAGCGCATCGAATTGAGATGCTGCGCCAACTGATCCAGTCGGAATCCGGGTTTGCCCTGAATCTGGTGGAGTTAGAGCTGCCCGAGCCGAGTTATAGCGTTCAAACGCTGCGCGTCTTACATGAGTCAGATCCAGGCCAAAGTTGGGTGTTCTGTATGGGGGCTGACAGCTTTGAGAACATCCAGCGTTGGCGGGAATGGCAATCGCTGCTGGAGCTGTGCCATATCTTGGTGGTGCCGCGGCCGGGTGCTCGGATGATCGCACCGCCTGAGTGGCAAGATCGTCAGGCCGGCATAGAAATTTTTGATGATCAATCCCACGGCCATTGGGTTGCCTGGGATGGACCTGAACTCGACATCGCCAGTTCCAAGGTGAGGTCTGCAAAAGAACAAGGATTGGCGTGGTCACATTGGGTGGCCCCGCTCGTCGCCGAATATATTGAGGAAAATGCAATTTATGAACATGACAGCAGCCGAACTGGCTAAGCTGGCGCAGGACGCGCTAGAAGACATGAAGGGCCAGGATTTGGTCGAAATTGAAGTGGCCGATCAGACCTCCGTGACTGACTATTTGTTGGTCGTTTCAGGCACCTCGAATCGCCATGTACGTTCGTTGGCTGAAAACGTCGTCGAGGAATCTAAAAAAGCTGGCCATCGCCCTCTGGGTATCGAAGGTCAGGACAGCGGTGAGTGGGTTCTCGTGGACCTTGGCAGTGTGGTCGTGCATTGCATGCTGCCCGAGACTCGCCAATTCTATGATCTGGAAAAGCTGTGGCAGCGCCGCCCGGGTGACGCGGTTGAGTCACAGGATCAGCCCGCTTCATAGATGCATAATCAACTGTTATGCGTAGGACATAAGCCGCCCCAGTGGGTGCTGGAGGGTGAGTCTCAATACCTCAAACGCCTGCGCCCAGCGCTCAAAGTGACCTTGATTTCGCCAAGCTCGAAATCCAATAGCGATCAGCGAAAAGTTCAGGAAGCGGAACTGATTCAAGCGAAGTTGGTCAAAAACGCCTGGGTCGTTGCTCTGGATGAAACCGGTTCGCAGTACTCATCTCGAGAACTGGCCGATAAGGTCACCTCCTGGCAGCGGCATGGCCGTCCGCTAGCCTTTGTCATTGGCGGCGCTGACGGATTGGATAAATCTTTTTTAGCCCAAGCGGACAGTGCATTGTCCTTGTCAAAACAGACATTACCGCACGCGTTAGTCCGTGTGTTTTTGGCCGAGGCGCTCTATCGAGTTCAGGCGCTGCAAGCGGGGCATCCCTATCACCGGGATTGAGGTAAACAGGAAAGGGTGTGTTTAAAAACGACCTCAGTGAACTGACAGATCGTCAGCAGCAACAAGGGATCTTTAATCGCAGAGCGATTCTCAGCTTTTTCGTTGTCGTGCTGATGAGCCTAGGCCTGCTGGGAAGAATCGCCTATCTGCAAATCCTGCAACACGAAAAATACCAAGACCTGGCACAGCAAAATCGGGTTCAGCAGCAACCCGTCGCGCCGCCTCGCGGCCTTTTGTACGACCGAAAAGGTCGCCTGATTGCTTCGAATCAACCGGTTAAAAACCTGGTGTTGGTCAAAGAGCGCATCGCTGACATGAAAGCGACCTTGAATGTGCTGAGGACCTTGGTCGATCTGAGTGATGAAGAGATCAAGCGTTTTGAAAAGCGCTTGGAGCAGCGCCGTCGTCCATTCCAAGGCGTCACCCTGCGCTCTAAGCTGAGCGAGCAAGATGTCGCCGCGATCAGCGTAGATAGCTATCGCTTGCCAGGGGTTGAGATCCGCGCGGAGCTTGCGCGTTATTACCCCTATGGTGATTTGTTCACCCATGCGATTGGCTACGTCGGCCGCTTAAACGAAAAAGAGTTAGAGAAAGTCGATGCAAAGAACTACGCGGCGACGGAATACCACGGCAAGCTAGGGGTCGAGCGTTTTTACGAAAAAGACCTGCATGGCCAGGTGGGAATGCGTGAAGTTGAGGCCAATGCCAGTGGGCGGGTCATGGGCGTTTTGACTCAACAAGACCCGGTGCCGGGCATAGACTTAACGCTTCATCTAGATGTCGACATTCAAAAAGCGGCTGCAGATGCCTTGGCCGGCCGCCGCGGCAGCATTGTCGTGATGGATGTCGCGACGGGCGGCGTGTTGGCGATGGTGTCGACACCGAGTTACGACCCCAACCCCTTTGTGACCGGCATCTCTTATTCGGATTATCAGGCGCTACGGGAAGACCCTCAGTTGCCGCTGTATAACCGGGCCATTCGAGGACAGTATCCGCCAGGGTCAACCATCAAGCCTTTACTGGCCATGGCGGGATTGGAGGCCGGCACGGTCAATTGGAAGAAGCGTCAGTTTGACGCCGGTTTCTTCCAGTTACACAGCAAAGGCCGGCGCTATCGAGATTGGTTACGCACGGGTCATGGGTACGTCACCCTAGCGGATGGCATCGTGCAGTCCTGTGACATCGTGTTTTACGATCTGGCCGTTAAAACCGGTATTGATCGAATCGCTAAATTTATGGATGACTTTGGGTTTGGTCGTGAATTGGGGATGGATATTTGGGGCGATTCACCGGGTATTTTGCCCTCGACACGATGGAAAAAGTCGACTCGTGGAGGCTCTTGGTTCCCCGGGGAAACGGTGATTGCAGGTATCGGTCAGGGTTATTGGGTGACCACACCTCTTCAACTGGCCGCTAGCACCCTGCCGATTGCCACGCAGGGTATTTGGCGAGAACCGGTCATGGTCAAAACCGGCTCAGGATCCTTTGAACAGGTTGACCGGCCTCGGGAATTTGAGATTCCTGTGCGTAATCCAGCCAATTGGAAACGCACCATTAAGGCCATGGAAGACGTTATGCATGGTACTCGAGGCACGGCTCGTCGTGTCGGAGCGGAGGCGCGTTATCGAATCGCCGGTAAAACCGGAACGGTGCAGGTCCGGTCATTGGGCGAGGAAGAAGAATACGACGAAGCAACCATTGAAGAGCGCTTTCGAGACCACGCACTGTTTGTCGGTTTTGCGCCAGTCGATCAACCCGAGGTCGTCATTTCGGTCGTGGTCGAAAATGGCGGCGGCGGGTCGAGCACTGCGGCGCCCATTG